>JAEUIK010000192.1 GCA_016793185.1 Planctomycetaceae bacterium
CGCGGCCGACGGGCATAAGTGGCTCCTCGGGCCCGAGGGGGCCGGTCTCCTCTACCTTCGGCGCGCGAACCTCGAGCGCCTCCGCCCACTGGGGGTCGGCTGGCACAGTTCGCTGCACGCCGGCGACTACAGCCGCCGCGAGTTCGCCCTGAAGCCCAGCGCCGAGCGCTACGAAGGGGGCTCGGCCAACCTGCTGGGCATCGCCGGCCTCGCGGCCAGTCTCGAACTGTTGAGCCACTTGGGCCCGGAGCGACTCGGCGAGCGGCTGCTGGAGGTCACCGACGAGGCCTGCTGGCGACTCACGGCCCTGGGGGCCGCGATCGTCAGCTCGCGCGAGCCGGGTCGCGCCAGCGGCATCGTGGCCTTCGAGTTGCCCGAGCGCGATCCGCTGGCCGTGCGCAAGTATTGCCTCGAGCAGCGGGTGGTATTGAGCTGCCGCGACGGGCGGTTGCGGATCAGCCCGCACGCGTACACGAACAGCGACGACCTGGAGCGGCTCTGCGACGCCTTGGAAACGGCCCCGTAACGACATCCGGGCGCGAAAGCTCGATACTCGGCGCCGGGATCTGCCGCGGCGGGGAACAATTGCATTGCCCCCGGCACTTGGCGATGATGCACGGCACGCCCGGGGGTGGCGTCGGGAGAGCGGACTGAGACACTAGCCGAGAAGCAGCACGTATGTCGGATTCCGATTCACGCCTGGCGATTTATACCGGTTCGTTCGACCCGCTGACGTTGGGGCACTTGAACGTCATCGAGCGGAGCAGCCGACTGGTGGATCGGCTGATCGTGGGGATCGGCATCAATCTCGACAAGTCGCCGCTGTTCACGATCGACGAGCGGGTCGAGCTCGTGTCGCGGGTGACGGCCAAGTACAAAAACGTCGAGGTGCGCAAGTTCTCGGGACTGGCTGTGCACTTTGTCCGCGAGTGCGGCGCGCGGGTGATGATCCGCGGCGTCCGTCCGCTGACCGATATCGCGGCGGAGTTCACGATGACGATCGCCAACCGGCAGCTCGACCCGGGAATCGAGACGGTGTTCTTGATGGCCGACGGCGAGTACGCCCACGTCTCGAGCTCGCTCTTCAAGCAAATCGCTCCGCTGGCGGGCGACGCCGAGCTGGCGCGCTTCGTGCCGCAGGAAGTGATCGACGCGGTCCGGCGCAAGATGAAGCCGGCGAAGTGAATCGCGGCGCGTCGCTTAATTCTGGGACGACTTGCCGTCACCTTTGTTGAGGTGCTCGCGCAGGTACTTCGCCCGCTCGATGTTCCGGTCGGCAGTGCCGAGTTCGGCGCCGTTGAGCTTCTGGAGGTGCGCCGGCTGGGTGTGAATGAAGAGCTTGTTGACGGTCGGGATTTCGAGGTCCGGCAGCAGGCCCAGGTTGACGCCCATGCGGACGCTCGACAGCAGGTGCATGGTCTCTTCGGAGCTGATGGTCTGCGCGGTGCGGAGGATCCCGTAGGCCCGGCTCACCCGGTCGTGGAGGTTCTCCTGGCTCTCCTGGATCAGCGCCGAGCGTGCCCGGCGCTCGTAGTCGATGATGACCGGAACGACGTCGCCGACTTGCTTGACGAGGCTGGATTCGGTGCGGCCGAGCGTGATTTGGTTGCTGATCTGGTAGAAGTCGCCCATCGCCTGCGAGCCTTCGCCATACAGCCCGCGGACCGCCAGGTTGATCTTTTGCAGCGAGCGGAAGACCTTCTCGATCTGGCGCGTCAGCACCAGGGCCGGCAAGTGCAAGAGGACGCTCACCCGCATGCCAGTCCCGGCGTTGGTGGGGCAGGCGGTCAGATAACCGAGCCGCTCGTTGTAGGCGAAGGTCACATGGTCGGCGATCAGATCGTCGATGTGGTTGATCTGTTCCCAGGCTTGCTCGAGATCGAGCCCCGAGTGCATGACCTGGATGCGGAGGTGATCCTCCTCGTTGACCATCAGGCTGACTTGCTCGCCGGCGTCGATGGCGACGCCGCGGGCTCCCTCGCTCTCGGCGTGCTCGCGACTGATGAGTTGTCGCTCGACGAGAAACTGGCGGTCGAGTCCCGCGAGCTTATCGACGTCCAAGTACTGCAAGTGGGGGGAAGCGCTGGCTTTGACGACCGCGTCGTGGAGGGTGCGCTCGATCTCGGCGCGATCCGACTCGGCGGCCTTGCTGATAAAGGGATAGTCCGCCAGATTTCGCGCAAGCCGAATGCGACTGCTCATGACGATGTCGGATTGCGGGCCGGAGCCGCGCAACCATTCACCGCTGGAGCGCACTAACTCGTCGAGTTCCACGTGGCTATCCAAAGTTACCTGCCAAGCAGGCAGACCCGCAAAGTTCGCGGGGACCAGCCTGATTCACACGCTGCTTCAAACCGGGTACAGGACGTGGCGAATCGCCGCCAGGGCGTCGGCCTTGGTTTCTTCCTAACCATCATATCCTATGCAGACACACTACCGGAAGGCGAGCGATGGCGGCCGCTCGACGGCCGCTGGTTCCCCAGGGAGGCTGGCGCGCAAGTGCGCGGCGCTCGCGACGACGATGCGCAACCGAACATGACGGCCTGGCAAGGGCATTACCCGGTCCCTTCCTTGACCTGGCGAATCTCGTCGCGCAGCTCGCTGGCACGCTCGTAGTCTTCCGCCGCGATGGCCTCTTTCATCTCGCGCCGCAGACGAATCAACTGCGTCTGGCTGTCGGTATCGGCCGCACTCCGCCGCGGATGTTTCCCCACGTGCCGCGTCTCGCCATGAATGTTCAAGAGCAGCGGGTCGAGCTCCTTTTCGAAGCACACGTAGTCGTGCGGGCAGCCAAGGCGTCCCTTGTTGCGGAACTCGAAAAACGTGATACCGCACACGGGGCAGGCCTGCTGGTCGAGCCGGGCCAAATCGGCCGCGGTCTGGCCCACGGCGAGCTGCTGCGCCAGGGCGCCCGCCAGGCTCGCGGGGGTGCCGTCGGAGCTGTCCGGCTGCGTCAGGTACTCGCGCGCACACTCTTCACAGAGGTGCAGCTCCTGCGGTTTGCCGCCGGTGAGCTCCGTAATATGGAACGTCGCGGTCTTCTCGCACTTCTGGCATTTCATGGCCCGACAACCTCGCAAGCTGGACGCCAGCGCTCTCTGGCAGGAACCGGCGAAGTCGCACTCGGACCCGCGCGGTCTGGCAGTCGGGGGGGCTGGTTCGACCTTCCGCAATCGCTCGAAAATTCTAGCAGTGCCCCGGGGAGTGTCAACGTCGCCGCAGCGCCGGCGCGCTCGTTGTAAGCTATTAATTTGGCAGTGGATAGATCGTCGCGTCGCATGCCGGCAGCGCCAGGACGCGCTTCACGCCGGCCCCGCCCGGGTGTCGGTCGACGCGCGAACTTGAGGAACGTGCCGTGAGTCCCTTCGGGCAGAAAGCTCCGCTAGACATTGCCGCCGGCGATTCGGGCGTTGCCGCCAGACGGTCGAGGCTGTTAAGCTCGGCACAGCCGGCCCGCGGCGCGGCCTGGGATTCCGGCAACCTCCCCACCGCGCGCTGGTCGAGCGCTAACTTCCAGTCGAGAACCGCTTCCCCATGAGCCATTCGCCGGATTTTGAAACGTTCCGCCGACTTGCGCAGGGGGCGGACCTGGTGCCGATCTACCGGCGGCTGACCTGCGACACGCTGACGCCGGTCAGCGCCTTTCACCGGATCGACAGCGGCGACTGCGCGTGCCTGTTCGAGAGCGTGATCGGCGGCGAACGCGTCGGGCGCTACAGCTTCCTGACGGCCGATCCCTTTCTGCGTCTCGACGCCTACGACCGTGAAGTCGTGGTGACGACGCCCGAGGGGGTACAGCGTTTCGAGTCGGCCGATCCGCTGGACGAGCTCAAGCGGCGCGTCGAGTCGATCCGCGCGGCGACCCTGCCCGAACTTCCCCCATTCTGCGGCGGGGCGATCGGCTACGCCGGTTACGACACGGTGCGCTACACCGAGCGGCTTCCCAATCCCCCGGCCGACGATCGCCGGCTGCCGGACCTGTCGTTCGCGTTCTTCGACCGGATGGTGGTGTTCGACCAGATCAACAAGACGATGGTCGTGGTGGCCATGGCCCGCCTCGAGGGTCCCGCGGAGGACCAGCGAGCCGCCTACGACGACGCGTGCCGCCGCGTGGACGAGCTGGTAACGCTGTTGGAGGCCCCCGATACCGATCTGCGGCTGGCCGACATCCCGCTGGTCGGCGCGCCGACGATCGGCTACTCGTCGACCGTCACGCAGGGGGATTTCGAGCGGGCGGTGGAGAAGTGCGTCGAGTACATCCGCGCCGGCGACATCTTTCAGGTCGTCCTCAGCCAGCGGCTCAACGTCGAGATCCACGCCCATCCCTTCGACATCTATCGCACGCTGCGGGTGGTGAATCCGAGCCCGTTCATGTTCTATCTGCGGACCCCCGATGTCACCTTGGTGGGGAGCTCGCCGGAAGTGATGGTCCGCGTGGTGGATCGCATCGTGACGGTCCGCCCGCTGGCGGGGACGCGCCGCCGCGGCGCGACGCCCGACGAAGATCGCCAGCTCGCCGAAGAATTGCTGGCCGATCCCAAGGAACGCGCCGAGCACGTGATGCTCGTCGATCTTGGACGCAATGACGTCGGCCGGGTCGCCGAGTATCGCAGCGTCGAATTGACCGATTGCATGACGGTCGAGCGTTACAGCCATGTAATGCACATCTCTTCGAACGTGCAGGGCAAGCTCCGCGAGGGAACCACCGCCTTCGACGCGCTGCGGGCGTGCCTGCCGGCCGGAACCGTGAGCGGCGCCCCCAAAGTCCGCGCCATGGAGATCATCGACGAGCTCGAACCGGTGCGCCGCGGACCGTATGCCGGGGCCGTCGGCTACGTCGATTTCAACGGCAACATGGATACCTGCATCGCGCTGCGCACGATCGTCGTGCAG
Organism: Planctomycetaceae bacterium; assembly: GCA_016793185.1. GTDB lineage: Bacteria > Planctomycetota > Planctomycetia > Pirellulales > JAEUIK01 > JAEUIK01. The sequence goes on from JAEUIK010000192.1 coordinate 4,894, forward strand.
GGGACCCAAGCCTACGTCCAGGCCGGCGCCGGGATCGTCGCCGACAGCGTTCCCGAGCTCGAATACCAGGAAACGCTCAACAAGGCTCGCGGGCTGCTCAAGGCGATCGAGATTGCCGAGCGGAGCGCCGCGACTCCGGCTCGATAAAACTCTCTTCCCGACGGCCGTCGCCGTATGTTGATCACCGCGCTCGAGCTGTACCAGGTCGCGATGCCGTTGCGGAGCCCGTGGCGCACTGCGCACGGCGACGAAGCGACCGTCGAGACGGTGCTGGTGCGGATCGAATCGGGCGAGCACGTCGCCTGGGCCGAGTCGTGTCCCGGCGCGATGCCCTGCTACAGCCCCGAATGGGCGGGGGGCGCGTTTGCCGCGCTCCAGCGCTGGCTGGCGCCGGCGCTGGTCGGCCAGTCGATCGATTCGGGAGCCGACCTGCAACGCCGGCTTGCGCACTTCACGGGCAACTACTTCGCCAAAGCCGCGCTCGACAACGCCTGGTGGGTGCTCGCAGCCGCGCGGCAAGGGTTGCCGCTGCATCGTCTCCTGGGGGGGGATCGCGACCGGGTGGAGGCGGGCGCCGACATCGGCGTACTCGATTCGGTGGGCGAGTTGATCGAGCAAATCGGCGCGGCGCTCGCCGCCGGCTTTTCGCGCATCAAGCTCAAGATTCGCCCCGGTTGGGATGCCGACGTCTTGCGGATGGTGCGCCAAGCCCATCCCGCGGCGCGGATCCACGTCGACTGCAACGCAGGCTACACGTTCGACGATTTGCCGCTCTTCGCCCGGCTCGACGATTTCGGGCTCGAGATGATCGAGCAGCCATTGATGGCCGGCGACCTGATCGACCACGCCCGATTGCAGGCGCAAATCCGCACGCCGATCTGCCTCGACGAGAGCATCACGTCGGCCGAAGTCTGCCGCGTGGCCCTCGACCTGGGGAGCTGCCGGGTGGTGAACATCAAGCCGGGCAGGGTAGGGGGGCTGACCGAGGCGCTGGCGATTCACGAGGTTTGCCGCCAGGCGGGCGTCGTTGCCTGGGTCGGCGGGATGCTCGAGAGTGCGATCGGCGCCCGTATCGCCCTGGCGCTGGCGACGCTCCCAGGCTGCACGTATCCGGCCGATGTCTTCCCGTCGTCGCGGTTCTACGAGCAGGATCTGGCCAGCCCGGCTCTCGAGCTGGCCGATGGTTCCGGAACCGGGCGGCAAATCGCGACGCTTGCGGCACCCGGAATCGGCACCGAGCCGGACCCGCAACGGCTGCAGTCGTGGTGCGTGAATCACGCGCGCCTCGAGGCGAAATGAGCCGGAGCTGAACCGAGCCGGCTTGCGCGAGTTGCAACGCGGCTGCGGCGCGTCCAGAATGGCCGGCCTTGTGCGACCCTTCCCCCTGACGTAGCGAGCCAACCTCCCATGATCCATGTTCTGGCTACCATTCGCGTTGCCGCCGGCAAGCGTGACGAGTTTCTCACCGAGTTCCGCAAGCTGGTGCCGCTGGTGCGGGCAGAGCAGGGGTGCATCGAGTACGGTGCGGCCATCGACGTGCCGACGACCTTGCCGGCCCAGCTCCCGCTGCGCGACGACGTGGTGATGGTGGTGGAAAAATGGGACGATCTGGACGCCCTGGCTGCGCATTTGATCGCTCCGCACATGCTCGACTACCGGGCCCGCGTGAAGACCCTCGTGCTCGGGACCGAATTGCAGGTGCTCGAGCCGGCCTAGCCAAGCGTTCGGTTCCGCTTAGCCTGGGGTAACGACGATACGAGCATGATCCGGTCCGGTGCCGGCACAATCGGCACAACCGCGCCCGGGGTCCGCTCCAACCAGAGAGGGTTGGCTGGTTCGGGCTATGCCGCCCGCGAGGGCGTTTTTGGGCGATTCCTGCCGTCTGGCACAGGTCTCAGGTGGTTGCTGCGCCACGAGCGTCCCGACGGTCATCTTTGGCTAAACCCGAGAGTCGGGCAAAATCGCGTATTTTACGCAGATGCTATAATTTTCCGCCGCAGGCTCCGATTTTCTTCTGACATGCGGCGGGGAAATCCGTCGGATTGCCTCGAAACAACCCCTCGGACGGCAAGGTGATGCGACTTATGGTGACCAAGGCCAAAAAATCTGCGCTGGTAACTCTCGATCGTCGCAAGAAGTCGACGGAACGCCGGATGAGTAGCGATCGCCGCGGGCAGCAGAAGCCGGTCGCGGTCGAACAGCGTCAGGTCGAGCGTCGCGCCAAGGTTGCCCGTCGCCGCCAGATCGACCCCACCACGTGCGAACGCGATTACTCGGTCGAGGAAGTCGAGTTCATGCGGGCTTTGGAAGCCTATAAGCGCTCCAGCGGTCGGATGTTCCCCACCTGCAGCGAAGTGCTCGAAGTGCTTCGCGGACTGGGCTACGAACGCCGCAGTGAAGTGGCCGAAGTGCTGGCAGACTGAGTGCCGGCAATCGCCGCCACGCGGGTGCGCGCGGGCTGCCGGCCGACCGGTGCATCGTCATGCCAGCACCGCGAGGACCGGCGGGGGGGCCCGACGGGTGCAACCTCGGTCCGGGCCGAGGCTGGCCTTGTCGTGCACCGGGGGGCTCGCTACAGTCCCGCCGCCCAACTTTCCACCTTTTGCCCGTGCGCGCGAGCGGCGGGCGACGGCCCGCGGTCCCGTGATTTGCCAGAAGGCGATCAAGCGGATCGGGGCCGGATGCGTGGCGACAGCAAGGAGGCTCGAGCCCCGATGTCTTCCGTCATTCTGCCCGGCGCTTCTGTTTGGACCGCGTGCAGCCGCGTACTCCGGCTGGCCGCGTTCCTCTCCTTGTCGCTATTGCTCGGCGCTTCTGGCTGCGCTCAAAGCCAGAACTCTTCGGGGGTCTCGCTGTTCCAGGCGGGCAACTATCCCGCCGCGATGGCCAAGTTCCAGCAGGCGCTCGCCACCGATCCGCAGAACGCCGACTCCTACTACAACCTGGCGGCCACGCACCATCGCCTGGGCAAGATGCAGAACAACAAGGCCGAGCTCGATCAGGCCGAAAACCTCTATCACCAATGCCTCGACCGCGATCCCAACCACGCCGATTGTTATCGGGGGCTGGCGGTCTTGCTGGTCGAAGAGAATCGCTCGGGCGATGCCTTCAAGTTGCTGGAGGGGTGGTCCACGCGCAACCCGGCGCTTTCGGAACCGAAGATCCAGCTGGCCCGGCTGTACGAGGAATTCAGCGACAAGACCGCGGCCAAGGAACAACTGGTCGAAGCCCTGGGTACCGATCCGTACAACGCCCGCGCCCTGGCGGCGTTGGGTCGCCTGCACGAGACGTCGGGGAACCCGTCGCAGGCGCTGGCGGTCTACGAGCGTTCGCTGTGGCACAACAGCGCCCAGCCGGACGTTGCGGCCCGGGTGGCGACGCTCCGCGGCGCCTTGGGAACCGTCCCGGCCCCGCCCCCCGGCTCGGGGACGCAGGTCGTGGGTCTCGACGGGCCGCTGGTGCGATAATCGCGTGGTGGCGCGCGCCGGTCTGAGGTGTTTGCGGCGGGTGTTTCACCCC
>JAEUIK010000195.1 GCA_016793185.1 Planctomycetaceae bacterium
CGCGCATGTTGGGAGGCGTGCCGTTCAGCTTGAGCACGGCCAGGTCGCTTTCGGGGCGAAGCGCCACATAGCCTTCGACGCCGTAGCGAATGCCGTCGTTGAACTGCACTTCGGCTTTTACCGCATCGTCGATCACGTGATAGTTGGTGGCGATGAGGCCCGAGTCGTCGATCACGAAGCCCGAGCCGAGGCCGTGCCGGTTGTTGTACTCGTCGTAAACGTCGATCTTGACGATGCCATGCTCGACGTAGGCGATGATGTCTTCAGTCGAAGCGCCCGGGCCGGGTTTCTTGAGGTCGAGCTTCTCGGCGGGCTTGGGCACGAAACCCGCCGTGCGCGGCGCGTTTCCTTGCGCGATGCGGCGCGCCTCGGGATCGAGGCGCCGCTGGGCGGTTTGCTGCGAGCCGCCGCTCCACATCTGGTAGCCGAAGAGGGCGCTTACGCCCGCCAACAGCGCACCGGCCATGGCAAACCAGACCCACTGGGGGCGGGGCTTCTTCCGGCCCCGCGCGGCCACGCGGGCGAGCCGATCGTCGGCCGCTACCGCCGGGGAGGTCGCGTCAGAAGAGGTGAAATCGGGCCACGCGTTGCCTGCGCTGGTACTGGCTGCGGTCGCTGGCGGTGCGCTTGCCGCCGAGGGGACTCGCGCCGGGGGACTGCCCGGTGCCGACGCTCCACCGACGCCCGGCGATTTCGGCTTGGCAGCCGAAGATCGAATGCGCGGCGCCGGGTCTGGCAACTCGGGCTCGCGCGGGGGGGATGCCGGCGGGGACTCGGCCGGCGAGGCCTGGGCCGCCGCGAGGAAGATCGCGCCGCATTTGGGGCATTTTCCCCGCTTGCCGGCGTACTCGTCGCGGACGCGAAACGCCGCCTGGCACGAACTGCAGCGGATGGCAATCGGCATGGCGGACGCGGCCCCGAGACAGCATAGCTTGCGATATGACCCCAATCTCCAGCGTATTGCACGGGACGGAGGATCGCAACAAAACCCTGTTCAGCGGAGCGACTCCGGCACCCCGATCTGCCGCGGTAAAAGGCCGACCGCAGCAAAAGAGAAACGCATGGGAGTTCGCCGGCGAACTTGCCCGGACGACGAGGCCCAGGGTACGTAGCGCGTCATTGCCAACAGGCGGTCACCCCAGGCCGAGCCGTACCTGGAACCGATCATCGCCCACGGGGAGTTTCGATCGAACGGCCCATCAACAGTCGGCCTGAGCCTGCGCACGACGGCTACTTCCAGGCAAAATCGCCCGCGTTGACGCTCGGCAGGTGCGTCGCTCCCATCAGGTACTTATCGACCGCCCGGGCTGCTTCGCGTCCTTCGTGGATCGCCCAGACGACGAGCGACTGCCCGCGCCGGGCGTCGCCGGCGGCGAAGATCCCCTCGACGGTCGACATGTAATTGGCGTCGCACTTGATGTTGCCGCGCGGGTCGAGCTCCAGCCCGAACGCGCCGACCGGGCCGGTCTTCTCAGGACCCAGGAAGCCCATCGCCAGCAAGACCAGCTGGCAGGGCCAGATCTTTTCGGTGCTGGGGACCTCCTGCAGCAGCTGCCTGCCGTCGGCGCCGGTCACGAACTCGACCTGGACGGTGACGAGGCTTTCGAGGCGCCCCTGGGCGTCGCCGCGGAACTCCTTGGTGAGGATGCTCCAGTGCCGGTCGCAACCTTCTTCGTGCGAGGTGCTGGTGCGGAGCATCAAGGGCCAATTGGGCCAGGGGGTGTGGGCCGGACGCTCGGCGCGGCGCGGGTAGTAGCCGAGATCCGCCGGCTGCGGGAGCAGCTCGAACTGCGTGACGCTTGCCGCGCCGTGCCGATTGGACGTGCCCGTGCAGTCGCTGCCGGTGTCTCCGCCGCCGATGATGATCACGTCCTTGCCGGTCGCCATGATGCTCACTTCGGGCGGGAACTCGTCCCCCTGATTGCGGGCATTCTGTTGCGGCAGGAACTCCATCGCGAAGTGGACGCCGGCGAGCTGGCGCCCCGGGATGGGCAAATCGCGCGGATGCGTCGATCCCAGGCAGAGCACGATCGCGTCGTAGTCGCGCTGGAGTTCGGCGGCGTCGACGTTGACGCCGATATTGGCGTTGGTGCGGAACTCGATGCCCTCGGCCTTCATCTGCTCGACGCGCCGCCAGACTCGCGACTTCTCGAGTTTGAAGTCGGGGATGCCGTACATCAGCAGGCCGCCCGGGCGATTCGCTCGTTCAAAGACCGTAACCTCGTGGCCGGCACGATTGAGCTGCTGCGCCGCGGCCAGGCCTGCGGGCCCGCTGCCGACGACAGCGACCTTTTTGCCGGTGCGGGTCAGCGGCGGTTCGGCCGTGATCCACCCCTCGTCGAAGCCGCGATCGGCGATCGACATTTCGATCTGCTTGATGGCCACGGGGTCTTCGTTGATGCCCAATACGCAGGCCGATTCGCAGGGAGCCGGGCAAACGCGGCCGGTGAACTCGGGGAAGTTGTTCGTTGCGTGCAGCCGGTCGAGCGCTTCGCGCCATTGGCCGCGAAAGACCAGGTCGTTCCAGTCCGGGATGATGTTCCCCAACGGGCAGCCGGTATGGCAGAAGGGAACGCCGCAATCCATGCAGCGCGCGCCCTGCTCTTGCAGTTCGGCCGGGGAGAGGACCTTGAGAAACTCGTTATAGTGCTTGAGCCGCTCGGCGACCGGTTCCTTGCCGAAGCTCTGACGGCTGAACTTCATGAATCCGCGTACATCACCCATGGGTCACCCCCTCCAATTCCGCCGGGGCCGCTGTGACCGCCTGACGCTTGAGTTCGGCTAGCGCCGCCTTGTAGTCGATCGGCATGACCTTGACGAATTTGCCGACCAGCGTATCCCAGTTGTCGAGTACGTACTGGCCGCGGTTGCTGCCGGTGTAGTCCACGTGCCGCTTGATGAGCCGGAGCACGGCTTCGTGGTCTTCCGGATCGGTGAACTCCTCGAGCTCAACCATTTCGCGATTGACGCGGACGGGGAACGAACCATCCTCGTCGAGGACGTAGGCGATGCCGCCGCTCATGCCGGCCGCGAAATTGCGGCCGGTGCGGCCGAGAATCACCGCGACGCCGCCGGTCATGTACTCGCAGCCGTGATCGCCGACTCCTTCGACGACGGCGCTCGCGCCGCTATTGCGGACGCAGAAGCGCTCGCCGGCCTTGCCGTTGAGGTACAACTCGCCGGACGTTGCGCCATAGAGCGCGACGTTCCCGGCAATGATGTTTTCTTCCGGGGCGAAGGTCGCTTGCCGCGGCGGGCGGACGATGATCTTTCCGCCCGAGAGACCCTTGCCGACATAGTCGTTCACGTCTCCCTCGACGCGGATCGTCACGCCCGGCACGCCGAACGCGCCGATGCTTTGCCCGGCGGTACCCGTAAAGTTCAACTGCACGGTGTCCTCCGGGAGCCCGGCTGAGCCGAACTTCTGCGTGATCTCGCTGGAGACGATCGTGCCGACCGTGCGATTGACGTTGCGAATCGGCAGATTCACCTCGACCGGCCGCCCCTGCTCGAGCGCGGGCCGGCAGAGCTCCAGGAGCGTCGTCACGTCGAGCGAGTTCTGGATGCCGTGGTCTTGCTGGTCGGCGCAGTAAGTCTTGACGCCGGGCCGGGCGTCGGGCTTGCGGAGAATCGTCGAGAAGTCGAGCCCCTTGGCCTTCCAGTGATCGATCGCGCGGCGGGTGTCGAGCCTGTCGACCCGCCCCACCATCTCGTTGATCGTGCGGAAGCCGAGCGCGGCCATCAGCTCGCGCAGCTCCTCGGCCAGCAGGAAGAAGTAGTTCACCACCCACTCGGGCTTGCCTTCGAACTTCTGCCGCAGTACCGGGTCTTGCGTAGCAATGCCGACCGGGCAGGTGTTCAAATGGCACTTCCGCATCATGATGCAGCCGAGCACCACGAGCGAGGCGGTGGCGATGCCCCATTCTTCGGCCCCCAGCATCGCGGCCACGGCGATGTCCTTGGCCGTCCGGAGCTGGCCGTCGGTCTGCACGACGATCCGGCCGCGCAAATCGTTGAGCACCAGCACCTGGTGAGTCTCGGCCAGGCCGAGCTCCCAGGGAATGCCGGCGTGCTTGATCGAGGTAAGGGGACTGGCGCCGGTACCGCCGTCGTGACCCGAGATGAGCACCGAGTCGGCCTTGGCCTTGGCGACGCCCGCCGCGACCGTACCGACGCCGACTTCGGCCACGAGCTTGACGCTGACCCGCGCCGCACGATTCGAGTTCTTGAGGTCGTGGATCAGTTGTGCCAGGTCTTCGATCGAGTAGATGTCGTGGTGCGGCGGGGGCGAAATCAAACCCACGCCGGGCGTGCTGTGCCGGATGCGGCCGATTTCCTTGTCGACCTTGTGGCCGGGGAGCTGTCCCCCTTCGCCCGGCTTGGCCCCCTGGGCCATCTTGATCTGCAGCTCCTTGGCGTTGTTGAGGTACAGGCTCGTGACGCCGAACCGCCCGCTGGCCACCTGCTTGATGGCGCTCGACCGCAGATCCCCATTGGGATCGGGCGTGTAGCGGGCTTCGTCTTCGCCCCCTTCGCCGGTATTGCTGCGGCCGCCGATGCGATTCATGGCGATCGCCAGCGACTCGTGGGCTTCCTTGGAGATGGAGCCGAACGACATCGCCCCGGTGGCGAACCGCTTGACGATATTCTGGGCGGGCTCGACCTCGTCGAGCGGGACGGGCTCCCCCGCCTTGAACTCGAGCAAGCCGCGCAAGGTCAGCAGGCGCCGCTGCTGGTCGTCGATCAACTGACAGAACTGGCGGAACTCTTCGCGGCTGTTGATTCGCGTCGATTGTTGCAGCTTGGCGACGACCTCGGGGCTGAAGAGGTGAGCCTCCCCCTTGCGCCGCCACTGGTACTGACCGCCGACGTCGAGCTCGAGCGTTTGCGACACCGGCACGCGCGGATAGGCATGCTCGTGGCGGCGGAGCGACTCTTCGGCAATCGTCTCCAGGCCGACGCCTTCGATGCGGCTGGCCGTCCAGGTGAAGTACTCGTTGACCAGGTCGGAGTTCAGGCCGATCGCTTCGAAGATCTGCGCGCCGCGATAGCTTTGCTGGGTGGAGATGCCCATCTTCGACATCACCTTGAGCAGGCCCTTGCCGACCGCCTTGATGAAGTTCTTCTCGAGCTTCTCGGGTGGATATTCGGCCGGCAACAGGCGATCCTGCTGCATTTGCCGCAGCGCCGCGAAAGCGAGGTACGGGTTGACCGCGCCGGCGCCGTAGCCGGTCAGCAGGGCAAAGTGATGCACTTCGCGGGCTTCGCCCGTCTCGACGACCAGCCCGCATCGCGTGCGCGTCTCGTCGCGCACCAGGTGATGGTGGACGGCGCTGGTCGCCAACAGCGCTGGAATCGGCACCAGGTCGGCGGTCACACCCCGGTCCGAGAGAATCAGGATCGTGACCCCCTCGGCGAGCGCTTGCGAGGCCTCTTGCCGCAGCTCGGCCAACCGCTGGGCCATGCCGGCCGGACCGGCCGCCCGGGGAAAGAGCATCGACAACGTGCGCGACTTGAAGCCCGGGCGATCGAGATTCTTGATCCGGGCGAAATCGGCGTTGGTCAGGATCGGCTGCTCGAGCCGCAGCAGCCGGCATTGCTCGGGCGTTTCGTCCAGCAGGTTGCCTTCGGCGCCGATCGTGGTGATCAGCGACGTGACGATCTCTTCGCGAATCGCATCGAGCGGCGGGTTGGTCACCTGCGCGAAGAGCTGCTTGAAGTAATTGTAGATCAGCTGCGGGCGGTCGGAGAGGACGGCCAGCGGGGCGTCGTTCCCCATCGAGCCGATCGCTTCGTAGCCGTCCGCCGCCATCGGCGCCATCAGGATCTTGAGGTCCTCGAGCGTGTAGCCGAAGGTCCGCTGCAATTTCAACAGCGGCTCGTCGTGCTGGCCGTTGCCGGCGGGAGCCGCCGGCAGATCGTCCAGGGAGATCTGGTTTTCGTTGAGCCACTGGCGATACGGCTTGCGGGCGGCCAGTTCGCGCTTGATCTCGTCATCGGCGACAATGCGCCCCTGGCTCGTGTCGACCAGGAGCATGCGTCCCGGCTGGAGGCGCCCCTTGTGCACGATGTCGGCGGGGGGAATGTCGAGCACGCCCGCTTCCGAGGCCATGATCACGAGCCCCGCCTTCGTGACCCAATAGCGGCTGGGGCGCAGGCCATTGCGGTCGAGGGTGGCGCCGATCACGGTGCCGTCGGTGAAGGCCATCGAGGCGGGGCCGTCCCAGGGCTCCATCAGGCAGGCCTGGTACTCGTAGTAGGCCTTCTTCTCGTCCGACATCGTCTCGTGCCCGGCCCAGGGCTCGGGAATCATCATTGACATGGCCTGGGGCAGCGACCGCCCGCTGGCCACGAGCAGCTCGAGCACGTTATCGAAGTTGGCCGAGTCGCTGGCCCCCGGCGTGCAGATCGGGAAGAGCTTTTGCACGTCGGCGCCGAACCGCTCGCTCTTAAGCATGCTCTCGCGGGCGTGCATCCAGTTCATGTTGCCGCGGAGCGTGTTGATTTCGCCGTTGTGGCACATGTAGCGGAACGGCTGAGCGAGATCCCAGGTGGGAAACGTGTTGGTGCTGTAGCGCTGATGCACGAGCGCGATCGCCGAGATGAACTTCTCGTCGGCCAGATCGGCATAGAACCGATCGACCTGCTCGGCCAGCAACAGCCCCTTGTAGATGATGGTGCGCGACGACAAGCTCGGAATGTAGAAGTACTTCTTCTGCTTGACGTCGCTGTCGATCACCGTCCGGTCGATCCGGTTGCGGATCACGTACAGCTTCCATTCGAAGAGATCGGCCGGGGTGTCGGCGCCGCGGCCGATGAAGATCTGGCGGATGAAGGGTTCGACCTCGCGGGCGACGCGGCCGATCTGGTCGTTGTCGATGGGGACGTCGCGCCAGCCGATGAACTTCTGCCCCTCCTTGGCGATCGCGGCCTCGAACTTCTGCTCGCACCAGGCGCGCTCGGCTGGATCGCGCGGCAGGAAGACCATGCCGACGCCGTAGTCGCCGGGGGGCGGCAAGTGGTAACCGAGCTCGGCAGCCTTGGCCGCGAAGAATTCGTGGGGCATCTGGGTCAGGATCCCCGCCCCGTCCCCCGTCTCGGGATCGCAGCCGCAGGCGCCGCGATGCGTGAGATTCACCAGGATCTCGAGCCCTTGGCGGACGATCTGATGCGACTTTTCGCCGTGCATGTTGGCGACGAAACCGACGCCGCAGGCATCATGCTCGTTGGCCGGGTCGTACAGGCCGTGGGCCGGCGGGACGCCCCGCTCGGTGCGCCAGGCGGGAAGGGGGAAGTTGTTATCCATCATTCACCTATCTGCTTTTCGGACTAAGTTTTCTGCGAGTGTCGGACCGCGCCGCAGGTGTCACTCGAACGTCGGCGCGCGTGCTGTAGGGTCGTTGTCGTGTTGGATTCCCTGCGACCGCGGCCCCGCTCGGGCCGGCGGTATTCAGCGGGGTCGTGACGGCCTGGCCGGCCACGCCCCGCTAGGTGCTGTTGCCTGATGCCGGCGTGGCTAATGCGAGTTCGCCAGCGGCGCCCGCCGGATCGGTCGGGGCTGCCAGACGTCCGCCTGTCGCGTGTGCCGCTCCCACTCGTCCCGGTTCCGCCGAGGAGTGCGCCTCTTTCTGCAACAACTCGATAAACCGCCGGGTGGTGCTGCTGAGATCCTTGCCCCGGCGGTGAATAATGCCCAGGGGACGTACGAGCTCGTCCGTGGCCAAGGGGACTCCCACCAGACTTCCGCTCTCCACTTCGCGCGCTACCGTGGGAGCCGGCAGCAAGGCGACGCCCGCGTCGATCTCGATCGCCCGCTTGATGGTTTCGATATTGTCGAACTCCATCACCACCTCGACTTCGACGCGGTGCTGATTCAGCACGCGGTCGATCTCGCGGCGGATGGTGAGGTCGGAGTCGAAGCCGATGACTTTCTCCCCTTCCAGCTCGCTCAGGTCGATCTCGCGCGACGCTGCCAGCCGGTGCCAGGGAGCGCAGACCAGCACCATCGGCTCTTCGCGCCAGAGGATGGCCTTGATCGACCGCGAGGCGCGAGGATAGCTGACGAGCCCCAGGTCGGCCTTGTCGCTCTCGACGCTGTCATAGACGCGATGCGGATGCAGATACTCGAGCCGGACGTTGGCCTTGGGGTGCTGCGAGAGGAAGTCTTGGATATAGCGGCTCATGTGGTGCAGCCCGACCGAATAGATCGAGGCGACCCGGACCCGCCCCGCGACCCCTTCGTGCAGCGATCGCACCTTGTCCTCGAGCGCCAGGTGACGCTCGACCAGGCTCCGGCAGCCGTCGTAATAGACTTCCCCCTCGGGCGTGAGGACGAAGGGACGCTTCGAACGGTCAATCAACCGGACCCCCAAGTGCTCTTCGATCTGCTGAACCAGTTGGCTGGCACTGGATTGCGAGATCTCGTTTTCGTCGGCAGCCCGCGAAAAGCTCCGCTGCCGAACCACGTCGCAAAAGACTTTGAGGGACTTGAGATGCATAGGTTCGGGGGAAATTAGAATTCTGGATAGAGCGGCGGAGCACTATTTGGGTTTGAAATGGTAGGTTAAGCCCCATCTGCAGCCTCGTCAAGCACTTTAGACGGGTTTGGTCCCCCCTTCCGTAAGTCGTTGCCGTGCGAAGATTTTGAGGGTGCAGCGGCCCGAATTGCCCAACAAACGGACATCTGCTGCCTAGAAAGGCAACAGCGGTGGGCCAATCCCTGGGCATCGAGAGGCAGTTACGAGGAGCACCGGGCTTTTCCGCAGATTGGATGCCGCGGCTTAACTTCGGGAAATTTCGACGCTTGCAGCGATCGACCGCTGGCCGACGGGGCGTTCGGCCTCAGGCCGGACCCGCTTCCGGCACATTGCTTGCTTTCCCCCGTCGCCCAAGTTGATCGAACGACTGCAAAGCCGAACCTCCACGTTCGGTGCTCCCGGGGGGGCCCCGTAGCCAGGCGACTTGTCTGGCTCGTCCCCCGCGATGCGGAGAACGAAGTGGATCTGGCCTTTGCGGAGTTTGGCAGGCTGCCAAACAGGCGAGTTCGCGAAAGCTGGTTTCTACCTGTTCTCTAATTCGAAGGGAGTTCGTCCATGTGTCGAACGTGGTGTTTGACCCCATTGCTTCTGGTTGCGCTCTGCCTGTCGGTGGCCGCTCGGGCCCCGGCCCAGGAGACGCCCCCCGCGGAGCCCGCGGCCGCGGCTTCACCGGAGGCCCCCCCTGCCGCCGCCGAGACGCCGGCCGAAAGTGAGGCCGCTCCGGCCGAACCGGACCCCGTGGCCAAACTGACCGTCGCCGCCGACACGCTGTGGGTGCTGGTCGCCGGGTTCCTGGTCTTCTTCATGAACCTCGGATTCGGGTGCGTCGAGAGTGGATTCTGCCGAGCGAAGAACTGCGTCAATATTCTGTCAAAAAACTTCATCGTGTTCGCCGCGGCGTCGATCGGGTTCTGGTTTCTCGGTTGGGGATTAATGATCTCGGGTTCCGACGAGTACAACTCCTTCATCGGGACGAAGGGACTCTTCATGCTTTCGGGCGCGGCGACGGACAACAGCCCCGCCACGGGTGATGCGTATCAAGGGGATTACACCGGCATTAGTTGGCCCGGCGTGCCGCTCTACGCCAAGTTTTTCTTCCAACTCGTTTTCGCCGGCACCGCGGCCACGATTGTCTCGGGAGCGGTCGCCGAGCGCATCAAGTATCACTCGTTCATCATCTTCAGCTTCATCATGGCGATCGCGATCTATCCGGTCGTGGGCCACTGGATCTGGGGAGGCGGATGGCTCGCAACCAAATGGGGCTTCTTCGACTTTGCCGGCTCGACCCAAGTGCATTCGATTGGCGGTTGGGCGGCCTTGGCGGGGATCATCATGTTGGGACCACGCCACGGTAAATACGGCGCGAATGGCAAAGTGAACGCCATTCCAGGTCACAACATGACGGCGGCCACGATCGGCTGCTTCATCCTCTGGTTCGGCTGGTTCGGATTCAACCCGGGCAGCACGATGGCCATCGTCGGCGATCCGACCGCCGTGGCCGAGATTGCCGTCGCGACGAATGCCGCGGCCGCGGCAGCGACGCTCAGCGCCACAGTCGTCGCTTGGCTGCTGCTCGGCAAGCCCGACCTCGGCATGACGCTCAACGGTGCGCTGGCCGGACTGGTGGCGATTACAGCTCCCTGCGCCTTCGTGAGCATCGGCGCTGCGACTGGCATCGGCCTCATCGCAGGCGCCTTGGTCGTGGTGAGCGTGTTGATGTTCGATCGACTCCGCATCGACGATCCCGTGGGCGCCACGTCGGTCCACCTCGTCAACGGCGTCTTCGGAACGCTCTGCGTCGGGCTCTTTGCCCATCCCGAGCGGATCGGCCGCGCCGCGGGCTTGCGGGCCGGACTCTTCTATGGCGGCGGCAGCGAGCAACTCGTTGCCCAGTTGGTCGGCGTCGCAGCTACGGCAGGCTATGTCTTCGTCCTCTCGCTCGTCGCCTGGGCGATTCTCAAGGCCACGCTTGGAATTCGCGTGAGCGCTGAGGAAGAACGCCAGGGTCTCGATATCGGCGAGCACGGCAACGAGGCCTACTACGGTTTCGTGATGGCGACGTCCAAGGAAGGTTAACGGGGAAAGATTCCCCACCGTCCAGCCCGCTTGCGGGCCTGCCGTTGAGTGGAAGGCCCTCGGTGACGCATCTCACCGGGGGCCTTCGCTTGTTTGGGGCCGATTCGAGCCCCTGGGGGAGTGCGTGGCGGCTGCCGCTCGGGGTGTTTAGAATGAACTCCCTGCCAGTCGCCGACTCTCTTTCCGAAACGCCTCCCCCGCTGGAAACTGCATGGCTCGTCGGTTCTCCCTGCTGATCTGGGGTCTCTGCGCCCCGGTACTGCTCGCGCGCGAATCAGCCCGCGCGGTCGCGGTCGAACTCCCCCCCGCCGCGTCGCGCCAGGTCGATTTCGCGGCCGACATCAAGCCCTTATTGGGGCGCTGCGTTCAGTGCCACGCCCGGGGACAGCGCAAGGGGGGCTTGCAGATCGAAACGCGCGAGACGCTGCTCAAAGGGGGCGACTCGGGGCCGGCGCTCATCGAGGGCAAGAGCGGCGCGAGTCATCTCATCGAGCTTGTCGCGGCGGCCGATGCGGAAAGCCGGATGCCCCCGGAGGGAGAGCCCCTCACGGCCGAGCAGGTCGGGTTGCTCCGCGCCTGGATCGATCAGGGAGCGCCGTGGGAAGAAGGATTTCACTTTCCGCGGGGACCGGTGCCGGCGCCGTTGGCGCCGAGGAAGGTCACGGTACCCCCCGCGCCCGACGGTTCGATCAGCAACCATCCGCTCGATCGGCTGTTGGCGGCCTACTTGGCCAGCCAGAACGTGACGCCGACGTCGCTGGTGGACGATCGGACGTTTGCCCGGCGGGCTTATCTCGATTTGATCGGACTGCTGCCGACACCGGCGGAGGTACACGCCTTCGAGGCCGATACGGACCCGCACAAGCGCGAGCTACTCGCGCGACGCTTGCTCGACGATCGCCGCCGCTACACCGAGCATTGGCTGACCTTCTGGAACGATTGCCTTCGCAACGACTACACCGGCACCGGCTACATCGACGGCGGCCGCAAGCAGATCACCGGCTGGCTGCAGCAGTCCCTGTACGACAATGTCCCCTACGACGAGTTCGTCCGGCAGCTCGTCGCACCGACCGCCGAGAGCGAAGGCTTCATCAAGGGGATCGTCTGGCGGGGCGTGGTGAATGCGAGCCAGACCCCGCCCGTGCAGGCGGCGCAGAACGTCTCGCAGATCTTCCTCGGGATCAACCTCAAGTGCGCCTCGTGCCACGACAGCTTTATTAGTGATTGGAAGCTCACCGACGCCTATGGCCTGGCGGGCGTCTTTGCCGATGAGCCGCTCGAGATGCACCGCTGTGACAAGCCGATCGGCGAGTTCGCGCCGCTCAAGTTTCTGTATCCCGAGCTCGGCGCGATCGACTCACAGGCCCCGCGCGCCGAGCGCCAACGGCAGGTCGCGGCTCTACTCACCAGCCCGCAGAACGGGCGTTTCGCCCGGACGATCGTCAATCGCCTGTGGGCCCGGCTATTGGGGCGCGGCTTTGTCGAGCCTGTCGACGAGATGGATAACCCGCCGTGGAGCGCCGACCTGTTGGATTGGCTGGCTGACGACTTCGTCCAGAACGGCTACGACGTGAAGCAGCTCTTGCTCCGCATCGTCACGTCGCAGGCCTACCAGCTGCCGAGCGTCGGCAGCGAAGCTGGCAGCGGCGCGGAGTTCGTCTTTCGCGGACCAGAGGTCCGGCGGATGTCGGCCGAGCAGTTCGTCGATGCGATCAGCGCGCTGACGGGCAGCTGGCAGGCGACACCCGCCACGGCGCCGATCCTCCCGGCCGCGAGCCCGTCGGCTGGGGCCGCCACCCCTTCGGCCGATGATACGCCCGACAGTGTGCCCGCCGAGGTGCTCAAGTTCCGCAGCGGAGTACTGACGCAGGGCGAGGCCCAGGTTGACGTCGACGTGCGCGGCGCCCGGACGCTCTGGCTGATCGTCGGCGAGGGCGAGCATGGCGCCACGCTGGACTGGGCCGTGTGGGCCGAACCGACGCTCCACGGACCCGCGGGCGCAACGTCGCTTCCGCAGCTCAAGTGGAAACAGGCAACTTCCGGCTATGGAAAAGTCCAGCTCGGCAAAAACGTCGTCGAAGGACCGCTCAAGCTGGCTGGCAAGAAGGTCGACGACGGTATCGGCACGCACGCCACGAGCGTGATCGTCTATGACTTGCCGCCCGGCACAGAGCGCTTCACGGCGCGCGTCGGGCCCGACGACGGAGCGCTCGCCAAGAGCAAGTCGGGGCACGAGCTCGAGTTCTTCGTTCTCACCGACGTGCAGGTGCGCGCGGCGCTCGTCGCGGCCGACCCGTTGATGCGGGCGTTGGGGCGGCAGAATCGCGAGCAAGTGCTGACACACCGCCCGTCTTTGGCGACGACGCTCGAAGCGTTGGAGCTGACCAACGGCACGACGCTCGACGGCACGCTCAAGCAGGGGGCGGCCCAGTGGCTGGCACAACCCCGCGCCGGCGGCGCACGCGAGTTGATCACCAGCATCTTCGAACGGGCCTTGAACCGCGAACCGACCGACGCGGAGCTGACGCTCGCTCTGGAACTGGTCGGCGAGAATGCATCGGCCGAAGGAGTCGAGGACCTGCTCTGGAGCATCGCGATGTTGCCGGAGTTCCAGTTGATATACTGAGACGTGGAGGCGGCCGGCCAAGTCGCGCGCAGCGCGGCGCCGTTGCCGTCTGGAGGGGGGATCGATGGACCAGCCGAAGCTTGATGCCGAAACCATCGCCCGGCGCGATTTCTTGAAGGCCGCGGGCGCCGCGTCGCTGGCGGCCTGGGCGGCCGGAGAACCGCGCCTGGTGCGCGCCGCCGAAGAAGCGCCCCGGGCGACGGCCGACACCTTGATCGTCCTCTGGATGGCGGGGGGGATGGCCCACACCGAAACGTTCGATCCGAAACTCTACACGCCTTTCGAAGCCGGCCTGCCGAGCAATCGCGTGTTGAGCACGTTTCCCACGATCGATACGGCGGTCGACCACATCAAGTTTGCCGCCGGTTTCGAGAAGATCGCCCGCGTGATGGATCGCGGTGCTTTGGTGCGGTCGTATCAAGCGGGCGACCTGGGGTTCATTCTTCACTCGCGGCATCAGTACCACTGGCACACCGGTTACGCTCCGCCGCAGACGGTGGCCGCGCCGCACATCGGCGCGTTCATCGCCCGCACCCTGGGCCCGGTCAATCCGGCCGTACCGGCGTTCATCGACATCGGCCAGCGTTTCGACGTCGGTGAGGGCGAGGAACTCAAGGCCTTCCATCAGGCCGGTTTCCTTGGCAGCGAGTACGGCCCATTCCTGATTCCGTTTCCCGACCAGGCGGTCGAGACGGTGCGTCCTCCGCGCGGGATGAGCGCCGAGCGCTTTGCCCGGCGCGAACAGTTCTATCGCACGCTGGTCAAATCGAGTCCCTGGGGCGACCGCGGCAGCGACTACCAGAAGGAATCGCTGCTCCGCTCGCTCGATAACGCCAACCGGCTGCTGAGCTCTTCGGCGGCACAGGCGTTTGACCTGTCGCTCGAGCCGCGCGAGTCGTTCGAGAAGTACAACACCGGGCGCTTCGGCCAGGGGTGTCTCCTGGCACGTCGGTTGACCGAGGCGGGTGCGCGCTTCATCGAAGTCACCAGCGAGTACATTCCGTTCTTCAATTGGGACACCCACGACAACGGCCACACGCGGTTGGCCGAACTGAAGAAGCAGATCGACGGGCCCATCGCACAACTCGTGCTCGATCTCGAAGAGCGAAAGCTGCTGGACCGCACGCTGATCGTCGTGGCCAGCGAGTTCAGCCGCGACATGATGCTCGAGGGGAAGCCCGACAACACGGTCAAGGATCAGGTGCAAGTGCCTGAAGTGATGACCGAGCTCAAGCACTACGGCATGCACCGCCACTTTACCGATGCCGGCTGTGTGCTGCTCTTCGGCGGCGGCATCGGCCGGGGCCAGCTCTATGGCAAGACCGCCGACGAGCGCCCCTGCAAGACCATCGAAGACCCGCTCGGAATCGAAGACCTGCACGCCACGCTCTATCGGGCGATGGGGATCTCGCCCAAGCTGGCCTACGAAATCGAGCAGCGACCGTTCTACGTGACCCGCGACGGGCTGGGGAAGCCAGTCGAGCGGCTGTTCGGTTGAGGCCCTGGTCGGATGCGCCGCGCCTTGAGGCGCGGCCGCCGGGCGGGCTGGCGGGTCTCCCTCGATCGTGGAGCCCGAGCGCGGCGACTGCTACAAACCCTTTCCGAGGTCGCCTCATGCGAGCCATGATCTGGTTGTTATGCGTGGGCTGGTTGGGCTGGGAATCGACTGCGGTCGCCGCCGACGCGCCGCCTCGTGCTGACCGCCCCAACGTGATCATGATCCTGACCGACGATCAGGGTTACGGCGATCTGGGAGTGCATGGCAACACCGTCGTGCGGACGCCGCATCTCGATCGGCTCGCCGGCGAGAGCGTGGCGCTCGACCGCTTTCACGTCTGTCCGGTCTGCGCGCCGACGCGCACCAGCCTGCTGACTGGCCGCTACCATTTGCGCACGGGCGCCATCGACACCTATCTCGGTCGGGCGCTGATCGATCCCGACGAAGTCACGCTGGCCGAGGTGCTGCGGGGGGCGGGCTACCGCACGGGGCTGTTTGGCAAGTGGCACCTGGGTGACGATTTTCCCCGCCGACCGATCGATCAGGGGTTCGAGCAGGCTGTGTGGCATCGCGGCGGGGGCATCGGCCAGGCCGCCGATCCCCCCGGGAACTCCTACTTCAATCCCGTGTTGCACGAAAACGGCGGCGACCGGAAGTATGAGGGGTATTGCAGCGACATCTTTACGACGGCGGCGATCGGCTTCGTCGAGCAGCATCGGCGCGAGCCCTTTTTCGCCTACCTGGCGTTCAATTGTCCACATACGCCGCTCGAGGTCGCCGACGAGCTGGTCGAGCCCTATCGGCAGGCGGACTTTCCCGCGGTCGAGGCACGCAACGCCCAGGGGGCGCGACGCCTGACGCCCGATCGCGAGACGACGGCGCGAATCTATGCGATGGTGTCGAACATCGACGATAACGTCGGCCGGCTGCTCAAGCGCCTCGACGAGCTGCAACTGGCCGAAAACACGATCGTCGTGTTTCTGACTGACAACGGGCCGCAACAACCGCGGTACAACGCTGGCCTGCGCGACCTCAAGGGGACCGTCTTCGACGGCGGTATTCGCGTTCCCTGCTATCTGCGCTGGACCGGGCATTGGGATGCCGGTCGCCGGATCGACTATCCCGCCGCGCATATCGACCTGCTGCCAACCTTGCTCGCGGCTTGCGGCGTCGCGCCCCCGCAAGTCGCCCTCGACGGCCAGAACCTGCTCGGCTTGCTCGCAGGCGAAGCGGCGTCCGGACCCGAGCGGATTCTCTTCTTTCAATGGCATCGGGGAGACGTGCCGGAGCGCGGTCGGGCGTGCGCCGTGCGCGATGCGCGTTACAAGCTTGTGCAGCCGTTCGGCCAGCAGGAGAAGTACGCGGCCGACGAAGCGCGGTGGATGCTGTTCGATCTGAGCGACGATCCCGGCGAGACGAATGATCGCGCGGCCGAACTTCCCGCCGAGGTGGCCCGTCTGCGCCAGGCCTACGAGGCCTGGTTCGCCGACGTCACGAGCACGCGCGGATTTGCCCCGCAGCGGATCTTTCTGGGCGCTCCCGAGCAACCGCAAGTGACGCTCACGCGCCAGGATTGGCGCGGTCCCGCGGCGGGCTGGACGCCGCGGAGCGTCGGCCACTGGGAAGTGCAGGTCGTCCGCGCCGGCGACTATCGTATCACGGTCCGGCTGGCGCCGCTGGCCGACATCTCCGAGCTGAAATTATCGATCCAGGATCGGCAGTTCACGGCGCAGGTGCCCGCGACGAGTGAGTCGATCGTGTTCGAGCGCGTGGCGCTTGCACCGGGAGCAGGCCGGCTCGAGGCCGCGATCGCTCATCCGCAGGGGGTGGCGGGCGCCACCTATGTGGACGTTGAGCCGGCGAACTGACAAGCTGCCAGTCTTCGCCAAAGCTTAACGCCATCTTCACGCGTGCTGCCTTCCGCGCGGCACCAGTTCGTTTGCGCCGAATCTTCAGCGGCCCTTCATCATTTACACACAATGCAGCAGTACTGTGCCGCCTGCTTGCTGCCGGACGGCGACCGCTTGGCCGTCCCCGCGCTGCGAGCGTCGCGGGGGCAGGGAAACCGCTTCTTGGCCGACCCTGAAACAGGAGTAGTTAATGATGCCATCTGTGTCGAAGTTGTACCTGGCCCTTGTCGGATTGTCCGTCGCGTCGTCGACGGCTTTCGGCGTGCAGCCCCGCATCAGCGAGATCTATTTCAATCCGCCGGGGAATCCCGACGTCACGTCGACCGGCCTCGAGTACATCGAGCTGTACGCTGGAATCAACCAGTCGCTCGACAACTACTACCTGATCGCGCTCGAGAACGAGAACGACGAGTTCAACTCGCAGAATCCCGGACAGATCGAGAACATCTTCGATTTGACGGGCATGTCGACCGGCTCCAACGGCTACATGGTGCTGGCCATGAAGAACTCCCCCTACCCGCAACTCAGCAGCGTGGCCTTTTCCGTCGCCGTACCGGTGATTCCGGCACAGCCGACCCCGGCCGAGAGCCTGAAGGTGCTGGCCAGCGGCGCCCACGCCTATGTCAATCGCGATAGCGGCAACGGCTTCGGCAGCGGCATCACCAGCAGCATCGGCCACACCGGCCAATCGGCCGAGCTCGAAGGCTCCGGCGCTTCCTACCTCTTGATCCATGTCGACACCATGGCCGGCGGCGTCGCCCCGGTCCTGAACGACGATCTCGATCTCGATAACGATGGCTTCGACGGCCTCCCCACGGGCTGGTCGATCGTCGACAGCATCGCCGTGTTGGGTGAAGCAGGCGAGGGTTACGCCCGCTTCTATGCGGACGTCGTCTTCGCGCCGGGAGCGATTGCTGGCCCGCCGGGCGGCATTGAGCCGGGCGCCACCTACGTCAACACCACGCCCACTCTCAACGAGATCGAGTACGTTGGCCGCGTCGGACCGAACGACGGGGCATCGAACTGGATGGTCACGAACCTGACCAACGACTCCCGTAGCGGGTATACGAACGCCTTGCGGAACTATGCCGTCTCAGGCGATCACGCGAACGAAAGCAACCCCGAGGTCTGGGTCGGCAACGTCTCGCAGCCTGCCGGCTTCCCGTACGGCACGGACATCACCGTGACCCTGGGGGGCCCGAACGTGAACTTCGTCGTCCCCGAGCCAGGGAGCTTCGCCCTGGCGTCGATCGGTGGCGCCGCGGTGCTGTTAGGCCTCTGGCGTCGTCGCGCGGTCTGAGCCGCACTGTTGTCGAACACATGAAGTCGATCGAGCCGGCCGGGCGTCACCATGCGTGGCGCTCGGCCGGTCTTGTTTTGTGCTCACGCCACTTGCCGCCGGCGGCGCGGGTTGGCATAGAGAACTTCGGCCAAGAGCGCGGGCGAGCCCTGCCAGCCGGCCGCGCGCTCGAAATGCCACTCGCGATGCGTCGGCACGAACCGCTCATCCAGCGGCCAGGGATCGAACGGGTCGTGCCCGAGTGCGGAGACCAGTTTCGACGAGTCCATCGTCACGTTGCCGGCCCGGGGCGGAATCGGTCCCGCCTCGACGCGCGGACACCCCTGCAGGTGGCGCGGATCGTATCCGCCGACCCGATTAACGATTTGCGCGATCTGATAGAGGGTCAGGCGGCGCGGTCCACCGGCGTGAAAGAGTCCGCGCAGATCGTCGCG
>JAEUIK010000420.1 GCA_016793185.1 Planctomycetaceae bacterium
CCCTGCAGGCAGCAGACGCCCAGCGTGGCGAACACGTGCTCGAGTCGGCGCGGCAACTCGAACCCCTGGTGCGTCAACAAGCGATGAAAGCAGAGATTGATGCCGAGCGTGCCGTAGACATACAGACCGGCGATCGCCAGCGCCACGCCGGTCCAGGAAAAGCAATAAGGGAGCAATGCTGCCAGCGCCGCCAGATGCACGGCGGCGATGCCCGCGACATAGGGCCAGCGCCACCGTGTCGGTCGAGTTCCCGCCGGTCTCGCTAAAGTGAGCGGATTGATGGCGCGAACCCTTTGGTGAATGCTGGGCTGGTCCGAAATGGTCAATGCTCGGGCGGCGTGCCCTCGGCACTGCTGTGTCTCAGCCGAGCGTCGGGTCGCGATCCGAGGGACCCGCAGTATAGTCGGCCGAAAAGCCCGCGTTATCCGGAAAAAAGCCGAAATCTCGCCCAATTGCCGGCACTCTGGGATGCCAGCAGGGGGGCGCGCTGCGGCCCGTCATGCTAGCGGCTCAGCTCGACCGCGGCCGACCCCCGGTCCAAAAAAAAAAAACGCGACGGACCCCTGGGGGGCCGCCGCGTGCGGGTAAAACGCGCTGGGGACGCTCGGGCTGGTTTCCAGTCCGGTCCGAGCGTCCCAGCCGACGCTAGGAGGTTGCCTTGAGTACCAGGAAGGTCTGGGCCCCGCTGGGAGTCCGAACCAGCAGGAGGACCCCTTCTTCGAGCGACGTATCCTTCATCGCCTGCTCGAATTCCTTGACGTTCGAGACGTTTTTCGCTCCCACGCGGCGAATCAGCATGCCTTCGCTCAGCCCCTTGGCATGGGCCAGGCTGCCGGGCTCGACGCCGCTGATGACCACGCCGGTCAGCTTCGCATCGTAACCGAGCTGGCGGGCCACTTCGGGCGAGAACTCGGTCACGTGCAAGCCGGTCTGATCGCTCGAGAAGCCCTCTTCCGCGGGAGGTTCCGCCGTCCGCGACGTTGGCACCACGCCATATTCGCGGGGCATCGCCGCCACGGCCACCGACAACGTCTGCGGCTTACCGTCGCGGAGAATCTTCAGCGGCTGCTTCTTGTCCAGCGGAGCCCGCTCGACGACGTCCTGCAGCGAGCGCGGGCCTTTCACCTCTTGGCCCGCGAAACCGACGATCACGTCTCCTTCGCGCAAGCCGGCCGCGGCGGCCGGGGTGTCGGGCATCACTTCGTTGACCAGCACTCCCCCCTTCATGGCGCCGAACTGCTCTGCCAGCTCGTTGTCGATCTCGCCGATCTTGATGCCGAGGTAGGCTCGATCGACGGCCCCCTTCTGCACCAGCTGGTCGGTCACCCAGCGGGCGGTGTTGATGGGAATCGCAAAACCGATCCCCTGGTAGCCGCCGCTGTTCGAGGCGATCGCGGTATTGATACCGATGACTTCGCCGTTGAGATCCACGAGCGGTCCGCCGGAGTTGCCCGGATTGATTGCCGCGTCGGTCTGCAGGAAGTTGCCGCGCTGCACCTTGTCGAGCTCGCGCTGTTTGCCGCTGATAATGCCGGCGCTGACCGTGGTGTCGAGCTCGAACGGGTTGCCGATCGCGATCACCCAGTCGCCGATATCCAACGCGTCGGAGTTGCCGAGCCGGGCCGCGGGCAGATCGCCGGCGCCGCTGATGCGGACGACCGCCAGGTCAGTCTGCGGATCGGTCTTGACGTCGGTCGCCTTGAACTCGCGTCCATCGAAGAGTTCGACCGTCACTTCATCAGCGCCCGCCACGACGTGGTTGTTGGTAAGAATAATGCCGGACTTGTCGATCACCACGCCGGAGCCAACGCCATCGCGCGGCGGCATGAACTGGCGAAACTGTCCCCCCAGATCGCCGCGGAAAAGATCCTCGAACGGAGTTCCTTCCAGCGGGTTCTGCCCGCGCTGGCCCTGCGGGGCACGCCGCGCGACGGGCTGCATCTTGGAATGCGTCTTGATCTTGACGACGGTCGGCATGACTTCCTCGGCGGCCGTGCGAAAGGCCTTCGACAGGGCCTTGGCGTGCGAGGTGGCTTCCGTCGCGCCCGGGGCCTGACCCCAGACGGCGCCCCCGGCCACCACCGCCATACTGACACTGGCGAGCAGCAAGCCCGCAACCATCCATCGCCGGCTGTTCGGACCGGTCTTTGTCATGTGAGTGCCTCCTTCTTGGAATCCAGGAATGGGTGATCCAGCGGCGGCCGCGACGGGCCGCCGTAGCGAAATCGCTGTTCCGCAGCGAATCGATTGCTTCGCTGCGATCGTTACGCAGGGGTGGAGCCGGCAGTTCACGCTCCCCGCCGGAGGAATGGTTGCCCGACCCCCGGATTTCTTGCATGCCTCGGGGAGAGACAATCGTTTCTACTGTGCCGGCCGGGCCGGTGGGGGTGTTGGAGGGGCCCCGGGGAAAGTTGACAAAACTGCTTTCGCTGGCTAGGTTTATGGCATGGCAACAGGGTCGCCGAATTGCGGTAACTGATAGCAAGAGTCATTGCGTGCGTTCACCGGCCGCCAGTCAAACTGTCGATTCCGTCAACGTCGAGAATGGCGCTGGCACCGACTTTGATCCGCACCTGCAGGCTGAGTTCGACCGCTGCCAGACCCGGATCGGCTACCAGTTCAAGAGCCTTGCCCTGCTGAGGTCGGCGTTGACGCATGCGTCGGGCGCGCAGCATCGGCTGGCGTCGAACGAACGGCTCGAATTCCTGGGGGATGCCATCCTCGGGGCGGTCGTCTGCGAGATCCTTTTCCGCCGGTATCCCGAATACCTGGAAGGGGAACTCACCAAGATCAAGTCGGTTGTCGTCAGCCGGCAAACCTGCGCCAAGATCAGCGACGGTCTCGGCCTCAAGGAGTTCCTCATTCTCGGCAAGGGAATGACGACCCACCCCACGATTCCGATGTCGCTGTTGGCCGACGTCTTTGAGTCGTTGGTGGCCGCGATCTATCTCGACGGCGGCGATGAGGCCGCCCGGCAGTTCATCGTCCGCCACATGGGCCCCGAGATCGAGCTGGCGGCCGGCGGCGATCACGGCGGCAATTACAAGTCGGTGCTGCAGCAGCTCGCCCAGCGCGAGTACGGGATGACGCCGACGTACCAATTGCTCGACGAAAAAGGCCCCGATCACAGCAAGTGCTTCAAGATCGCGGCCCAGGTGGGGCGCAATCGCTATCAGCCTTCGTGGGGGCGCAACAAAAAGGAAGCCGAACAGCGCGCCGCGCTGAATGCGCTGAGCGAGTTGAGCGGCGAACCGGTCCCCTTCCCTTCCGATTGAGCCGGTCCGAGGCCGCCTGCTCCGGCGGTTAGCCCGCTGGGCGCCGCGGCCCCTCTCGAGGCAGGAATGCCGCGCGCGATTCTTCTCTTTTCCGGTTCGCTCGACAGCCAGCTCGCCGCCTGCCTGTTGCGCGCGGCGGGTGTCGAACTCGAAGCGCTCTTCGTGCGGACTCCCTGGAAATGCGGCGCCCATCAGCCCCGGGACGCGGCCGAGCGCCTGGGCCTGCCGCTGGCCGAAGCGGAGGTCGCCGCCGACTACTGCGATCCGCTGGTCGAGATCGCGCGGCGCGGGGTCCGACCGACGCAGTTCTGCGCCGACTGTCACCAATCTCTTGCGCGCTGTGCGCGCGAGCGCCTCGACGCGGTGGGGGCCGATTTCGTCGCCAGCGGCCACGTGCTCGGACAAAAAGCCTCGAACCAGAAGCGGCGCGACTACGACCGGTACGCCCACCATTCCGGTCTCGGCGATCGCTTGCTCTGGCCCCTCTCCGCGCAGCACCTGGCCGTCACCTGGCCGGAGCGCCAGGGGGGGCTCGATCGGCAGCGGCTGGGAGCGCTCTCGGGACGAGGGCGGACGCAGGTGAATCGGCTCGCCCAGCAATATGGCTTGCCACCCGACTCGCGCGGACCGACCGGCTGCCCCCTCGGACAAACCGGTGACTTCGGCAGCCAGGTCGTTGCGCACGTCGCCCGGGGGGGCTCGCGCGCTGCGGCCGAGTTCGAGCTGCTGCGCCTGGGGCACCGGGTATCGGTGGCAGGCGACACGCGCGTCCATCTCGGTCGCCGCCAGGCCGAAAACGAGGCGCTCGTGCAACTCTGGCGCTCGGCGGCGCTGGAAGCGGTGCTGCTCGAGCCGGTCGATTTCGTCGGACCGACGGCCATCGTGGCGGGCCGGCCGACGGCGCGCGCATTGGACTTGGCGATTACCGCCCTCGTGCGCTACGCTAAGCTCCCGCCGCATGCCGCCTGGACCGTGCAGGTCTCCGAGCGGTCAGGCCCACCACGACGGATCGCAGGAGCCGAGCAGGATGACCGACCCGATCTTTCCCGCCATTGATCGCGCCCCCCCAGCGCCCGAACTTTCCTGGTCGAAACTCTACGCCTGCCGCCGCGCCGCGGCCGCGCGATTGGGGGACATCTACGCCCTGCCGATCGCCAAGCGGGCGAGCGATATCCTCGTGCGCGAGGCTCGGCCCGGCAATCGGATTCTCGAAGTGGGGGCCGGGGATCGGCGAATGCAGGGCAAGCTCCTGCAGCAGCATGGCACCGTGCACTACCAGTCGCTCGACGTGGATCCCGCGGGCAATCACGATTATCGCGACCTGGCCGAAGTACCGGCCAACTTCGATCTGGTCTTCGCGTTTGAGACGGTCGAGCATCTGGCACTCGACGAGCTGATTCCCTGGCTGTCGACGCTCCGCGAGCGGACGCGGCTGGGAGGGACCCTGATTCTCAGCACGCCGAACACGTATTACCCGCCGGCCTACCTGCGGGACGCCACGCATCGAACTCCGCTCTGCTACGACGAGC
>JAEUIK010000228.1 GCA_016793185.1 Planctomycetaceae bacterium
CGCGACGCCGGCCGTGGTCGACGGCGACCTTACCGCAGCGCCGGCACGCCGCACCGCTCGTGAATCTGATCGCACACCTCGGGACGCAGGCGCAGCCCGTGCGCCAGCTCGCGCAGATAATCGGCCTCGCGGGCGGTATCGAGATCGATCGACAGCAACGAGACCATGTACACCTGCTGTTCCATTCCGACCGGCACCGACCAGACCAGCTCGCGCAAATCGAGCGGCCGGGCGAACTCGGCGCGGAGAAACTCCAGGGCCTCGCGCGACGTGTCGCCGATCTGCTCGAGAATTTGCTGTTGCTCCTGCTGGCTGATCTGGCCGTCGCACTTGGCGGCGCTGACCATGGCTCGCACCAGCACCAGGGCTTGCTCGTTTTGCGACTGGGCCGGGCGCGGCGGGTCGAACCGCGTCGGCGCTGAGGGTGCGGCACTGGGGCGCGCGGGGGGCGTCGGCGGCTGGCTCCGCGGCGCCGGAGCGCTCGGCCGCGGCGCAGGAGCCGCCTGCGGGCGCCGGGCTTGCCGGTCGCCAGCTGTGATCAGCAGGTCCTCGAGCTCCCGGGCCTGCCGCTCGAGGTCATCGTCCGCCGGCGGGCGCGAGCTGCGCGATGGCTTGGATGTCGGCGCGGGTGACGATTTGGGAAACGGGCTGGGGCGCGACTCGCCCGCGGGCGCTTCCTTTTTTCCTCCCAGGAGGATGTCGCGGAGGATTTTTGCCCCGGCCCCGGCCCCTTTCGACTTGCTTCCCATCAGCCCGCCGAGAATATCGATGACGTCCATGGAACGCTTCTCCCCAATGACACTCCGAGAACCGGAAGGACCGCAGGATCCTGCGCGGCGCGAGGCTCGGCAGGCAGGTCGCGGTATTATCGCCCGAGGCGGGAGGCTCGTCGAGCCAGGGAAAGAGCCGCGCGCGGGGCAAAATTTCGCAGCGCGGCAGCGGTTCGGCTATTCTGGCAGGCAAACCGGCAGCCGCCGCCACCGGGTGATGTATTCCCACCCCAGCATTACCAGGAGCGCGTGCGATGAGTGACCTGGCTCGATTCTTGGCCGAGCATCGAGAACTGACCCGCCGGCATTGGCTGAAGCTGGGGATGGCGGGGCTGGCATTGCCGTCCGTGGGACGGCACGCGGTCGCGGACGACCCGGCGCCGGCGGTCGAGCCCCCGCCCTTGCCGAAGTTGGGAGACGGGGTCAAGAAGGTCGACACGCTGTTGACCCCCCAGCTCCAGTTCTTCGATGTGTCGCGGGGGGATCCCACGCCCCATCGCCTGCCGGATGAGAAGAAACGCGAGGTCGGGCTGACGCGCGACACCTGGCAGCTCGAAGTGATCTCGGACCCGGAGCATCCGGTGCCGCTGCGCAATGCCCTGACCAAGGAAAAGGGGCGGGCGCTCACGTTCGACGACCTGCTCAAGCTGGGCGAGAAGCACGCCGTGCGGTTTGCCAAGGCGATGACCTGCCTTAACCTGGGCTGCCCGCTGGGGCTGGGGATTTGGGAAGGGGTGCCGCTCCGCGAAGTGATCTGGCTGGCCGAGCCGCGCGACAACTGTCGGCGCGTCTTCTACTACGGTTACCACAACGACCAGCCCGATCAGATGTTCCGCAGCTCGTTGCCGATCGGGCGCGTCTTCGAGGATCCCTTTGATCTGCCGCCGGTGATTCTCTGCTACAAGCTCAATGGCGAGTGGTTGACGCCCGAGCGGGGCGGGCCGGTGCGGGTCGTCGTGCCGGAAGCGTATGGCTTCAAGTCGATCAAGTGGCTGTCGCACATCGTGTTGACGGAGCTGTTCTACGCGAACGACACCTATGCCGAGCAAGGGAACGACATCGACAGCCCGATGAAGACATTTGCGGCCACGATCGATCCGCCCGTCGAGATCGGCGCCGGGGAGAAGATTCCCGTGTCGGGCTATGCCCAGGTGGGCATCGGCGGTTTGCAGAAAGTGCAGGCCTGGATCCAGCCGGCTGGCGAGCCGTTGGCGGGAGGCGACCGCTACTTCACCACCGCGCCGTGGGTCGACATGGAGATCCTGCCGCCGCCGACGCATTGGGGGGGCGCGTTTCCCGCTGGCAAGGTCCCACTCCCCTGCCATGGTTTCGACCCGGCGACGGGGCAGCCCGCCCAGTGGCCGCTGCGGCTC
>JAEUIK010000269.1 GCA_016793185.1 Planctomycetaceae bacterium
GGGCCGCCGGGCCCGGCGATCTGGTGGAAGTCATCGATCGCCGCGGCGAGCGGTGCGGATTCGGCCTCTACAATCCGCGCTCCGAAATCTCGGTGCGGATGCTCCGCCATGGGCAAGCGCCTCCCGACGAGAATTTCTGGCAGCAGCGCCTCGAGCAGGCGGTCGCGCTGCGTCGCGATCTGCTCCAGCTCGATACGGTGACCGATGCCTATCGCCTGGTCCACGCCGAGGCCGACGGCCTGAGCGGGTTCGTCGTCGATCGCTATGGCGATATTCTGTCGGCCGAGGTCTTCAGCCTGGGGATGTTCCAGCGTGCGGCCGAATTGATGCGCCGCCTGGCCGAGTTGACTTCCGCCCGACAGACGCTGGTGCGGGTCGATAGCCAGGTGCACGGGCAAGAAGGGTTCCTGGCCGAGTCGATTCGCTCGCCCGAGTTCCCCGAGCAGACGACGATCACCGAGCACGGCACGCGGTTCCGCGTCTTCTTCGCCGACGGCCACAAGACGGGCTTCTTCTGCGATCAGCGCGACAACCGCAAGCTGCTGGCCGGTTACTGCCGCGAGCGGACCGTGCTCGATCTCTGCTGCTATTCGGGCGGCTTTGCCATCCAGGCCAAGCGGCTGGGGGCCGCGCGCGAGGTGACGGGCGTCGATCTCGATGAAGCGGCGCTGGCCCTGGCCCGCTCGAACGCCGATCTGAACCAGCAGCGGATCAACTTCGTCCAGGCCGACGCCTTCGGCTACATGCGCGACATGCTCCAGAACGGCCGACAGTACGACGTCGTCGTGCTCGATCCTCCCAAACTGATCCGCTCGCGCCGCGAACTCGACGAGGGAACCCGCAAGCACTTCGATCTCAACCGCCTCGCCCTGCGGCTTGTCCGTCCCGGCGGCCTGCTACTGACCTGCTCATGCTCGGGACTGTTGAGCGAGGAGGAATTCTTGCGGCTGATCTTCGCGGCGGCGCGGCAAGCCGCCGGTCCGCACGACGAAGGCGCAGCCTCCGGCCGCGCGGTGCAGCTCTTGGCCAAGACCGGCGCCGCGCCTGACCACCCAATCGCCCCTGCCTGCCCCGAGACCGAGTACCTGCGGGCGATGTGGCTGCGCGTGGAGTGACGTCGGCCGAGCCGACGCGCGCCGCTGCCAGCCACGCGCCGCACCTTCAGCGGGCCGCTTCACTGGGGCTTTTCGGTGCGCTGCGAGTTCTTGCCGGCCCCCTTGCGCTTGGCCCCTTGGGACTTCCGCGCGCGAGCCGGGCGACCTGCTGCGCCGGCGCCAGACTGTCGCAGCTCGTTCACCAGCTCTTCGAGGTCTTGCGGCAACGGCATCTCGAACCGCAGGGCTTCCCCCGTCAGCGGATGGGCGAAGCCCAGGACGCCGGCGTGCAGTGCGAGCCGCGGCGCACCGCTGTGGTCCTGCCGGGGAGGGCCTTGGTACGGCGTGAAGTAGACCTTGTCGCCGCAGACGGGATGCCCTGCTTCGGAAAGGTGAATGCGAATCTGGTGCGTGCGGCCAGTCTCGAGCTTGCACTCGACCAGCGTGAAATCGCCGAGGCGCTCGAGCGGTTTGACGTGCGTGACGGCGTGCTTTCCCTGCTGGGCGTTCGGCGTGCTTCCCCGCCGACCATCGCCGCGATCGCGACAGAGATACGATTCGAACTTCGTGGGCCCCACCACGCCCGCCGCCAGGGCGAGATAGCATCGCTCGATCGTGTGGCGGCGAAATTGCTCGCCCAGGCTGCGCTCGGCGCGAATCGTGCGCGCGAAGACCATGAGCCCGCTCGTCTCGCGGTCGAGCCGGTGGACCGGGCGCACGGGACGGGGAATTCCGCGCTGTGCCGCGACGCCGCGAACGCGCATCGCCGCAACCAGCCGCGGCAAGAGCTCGTCGAGCGTCGGCTGCAGTTGCTTGCGGCGCGGCGCCCAATCGCGCTCCTCGAAATGGCGGATCGAGGTCAGCCCCGACGGTTTCTCGACGACGATCACGTGCTCGTCGAGATAGCGAATGCGCACGTCGCGCTCGGTGGGGATCGCCGCCGCGGGGCGGGCCAGCAACTTGACCACGTCGTCGGGCTTGAGCCTCCGGCCGGCATCGAAGCAGAGATTTCCATTCACCTGCACGTGCCGCTGTGCCAGCATGCGTCGCACTTCGCCCCACGACTCGCCGGGGAGCCATTGCCGGAGCAGCGCCGCGACCGTGGCGTGCCCCTGGTCGGCCGATACGTGAAAGACTCGATCCCGAGGGGGTTTCATGCGGGCTGGTGGGGTGCGAGGTTCGGAACGGCGACGGAACCGCTGCGCGCGGTTGGAATCAAGACCTTTGATCCTAACCCCCCACGGTCGAGAGGGGTATGGCCCCACGCGCCTGGGCCCGGCCAGCCGGGCAGACCTCCCAGCCCGGAGCGGCAGGAACTTACCGCTGGCCCGACGCCGCGCTGGGGCGCGGGAGACTGGCGCCGGAGCGCGCTGGGGGCGAGTGATTCGCGTCGAACCGGACCACGCGGCCGTCATCCAATGCGTGCAGTTGCTCGGCGACTGCTCCGTCGTGCGGCAGATTCCGCCGGGCGTCCTTCAGCAGCGCCAGAATGTTGGCGATCACCTGCTCCCCCTTGATGCGTCCCTCGCAGATGTCTGCGATGAGCTCTTGCCGCAACTGGAGCAAGCGATCGTCGAGATGCCTGGCGAAATCCTTGCGCTCCAGGGGAGCCTCTGGATCGGCATCGGCGCCCGCCGCGGGAAGTTCGACCTTGCGGATCTCGGCGTAATAATCGGCCGGCCGGCGCACTTTCTGCCGCCACAACAGTCCGTACAGCGAAAGCGCTCCGGCGCTAAAGGCGCCGAAGACGCTCAGGCAGCCGTTGATCCATTCCATGGTCTCTTGCACCGCGAGCGGTTTGTCGCGGTCGAGGTAGTCGACCGCCGCGGCGTGCAGCGCGTAGGGCGTCGGCAGCTCGCGCGGTGTTTTCGGCAGGATGCGCCGCGAGAACTCTCCCTCGAAGATCGCTTCCATCAAGCCCCGCACGGCCCGCTCGGAGGCGTCCTTGTGCGCCACGAGGAGAAGACGGGTTCCGACGGTCTGGCAGTCGTTGGCCGGAAAGGGACGCGTCGTGAAGTAGCTGTTGGCGGGAATGATCGCCCGCTCGAGGAACTCGCGCTCGACGGTCGTCGTCGTCGGTTCGCTGGCCTGCAGGTTGTCGAGCAGGTAGGCCGGGGCCATCGGCATCGTCGCGATCTGATAGTCGGCCGCCTCGGCCAACAGCGGCACGACCGTCGAGGGCATCGAGGCCAGCACCAGCAGGCAATCCGGCAGCTCGTCGATCAGGGCCTGCTTCTGCGGTCCCGCGGCGGCGAGGATCGCCCGCGCCTGCTCGACGAGTTGCTCCTTGCTCCATTCGGTAGGCGTCACGTCCCCCGCCACGTCCCCGTCCGCGAGCTTGAGTCGCGCAAAGGCCAAGAAATCGCGGGCGAGCAGCCATTCCGAGCTCCCGCGGACGCCGATGTTCACGCGCTTGCCGCGCAGGGTCTGCCCCAGCGGGCGTCCGTCCGCCAGTTCGCGGCGCGTCAGCACATGGACCAGTTCGCTCGGCAAAGCGGCCAGCACGCGAATGTCGTCGTCGTCCGGCACCACGACGCCGTTGCTGACCAGGGCGACGTCGAGCTGGCCGGTCCGGATCCATTGCAGGCACTCCTCCGAGCCGGCGCTGTCGACCTGCTCGACGGCCACCTCGTGCCGCGCGGCCTGCTGGCAGAGATACGCCGCAACGTCGTGGCGCCGCGTGAACTTGGGGCCGGCGCTCAACCGCAGGCCGGGCGTCGATCGATCCTCGAAGAACTTTCCAGCCAGGACCGAACCGGCAATGACTAGTCCCAACCCACCCAGCCAGGGGATCGCGCGTTCCAGACGCGGACGGAACTTCTGGATGCCCATCGCTCTGCGACCCTCGGGGGTGCCGTTTCGCGTTCGCCCGGCAGCCCGCTCCATCGCGACCGCCGCGCGCAACCACTGGGAGGGGAAGTCGATAGAGCATGGAGTCGGATCTGTCCAGAGCAACTGGTCGGCGCCGGGGGTGCTATCGGTTGGGCCGACGACCCCTTCCGGTTGCCCGGTCCCTGGTACCCGCAGGCCGGAATTCGGGGTGGGCCGGGGGATCAGAATCGGGCGGTTGTTGCTTGAATTGCGCCCGGACAAATTCTATCGTACCCGGCAGCAAACCCTCTCCAGGACCCCTGGTGCCGCTAGCCAAATCAGCTCGTCTCGCCCGCCGCTCGTTGTGCCCGACAGCGGCCCGCAACCCCACCTGCAACCGGCAGGTCTGAGCTCACGATTGGCTCGTATCGCCGGCGCCCGTTTCTTTCTTCCTGGAGCAACCCCATGCGCGTCCGCTGCTATTCGTTCATCGTGTTGCTTGTGTCGATCATCCTGGGAACCGCCGCGACGCCTGCGCGCGGGGCCACTCTGCTCAACGGCGGCTTCGAAACGCCCTTGCAGACGCTGGGCAATTACCTGCTGATCACGCCGGGCAACGAGCCTGTTGGCTTCGACTGGATTGTTGTCAGCGGCGACGTCGACATCTCGCACCTCCCGGTTACCCCCTACGTCGAGTACGCGGCCTACGAAGGGGTGCAGGCGCTCGACCTGAACGGCAACACCAACGGAACCATTCGCCAGGATTTCGCCACCCAGCCGGGCCAGGCTTACTTGCTCTCGTTCGCGTATGCCGACAATCCCTTCGCGGGCGGAACCAGCACGGCCAGCGTCGCCGTTACCGACGTCGGCACGAGCGGCGTCCTGCTCTCGGGCAACGTGTCGCATTCGACCTCTACGAACGGTCCGCCTCCCAGCGCCGACTGGCAGATTTTCGAGTCGTACTTCACGGCGACCGGCCCGTTGACCCGCCTGACGTTCGCTTCGACCTCGCCCGATGTTTCCCCGAGCGGGGGCATCGTCATCGACGCCGTGGCCGTCTCGCTCGCCGTGCCCGAGCCGGCGACGTTCGGATTGGCGCTCGTCGCCGCGGGCGGATTGACGCTGGCGCGCATCGGCCAACGGAAACGTTAGGGGCCCGAGCGGTGTCCAGCGGCCTGGCAAAAGCGGTCTGGCAATTCCGTAGCGAACAATGGTGGCGTTCGCAGTCGGAGCCCGCGCTCGTAACGGGACAACGAGGCTACGGCGGGAGAACGCGGATGCGGCCAGAAGAAGGGCCCATTCCGCACCGAAATCGGGCAGCCCTCGCCGGGTCGAACCGCCGCTGAAGGCCCCGTGCGCCCCTCGCGAGAAAAGAATGAGGCTGGTGGGACTTGAACCCACGGCCTACGGATTAAAAGTCCGTTGCTCTACCGACTGAGCTACAGCCTCGAAAGCGTTCCAGTATAACGATTTACAG
>JAEUIK010000278.1 GCA_016793185.1 Planctomycetaceae bacterium
GGGCTGACACCATTCGTGGGCACGGATCGCCTTCATGATTCTCTCCGCGGATTGAGGGATCGGCCGGCGTGTGGCAGTCTGGGCGTTTCGAGCGCCCCCGGAACCGAATTGCAGGAGCTACAATATCTCATTATGGGGGCGGAAGTTAGCCCCGACGCGATCGGGACCTCCGGATTCTTCGCGGAGCCCGGCCCAAGATTCCCAATGCGTCGTCAGGTTGACCAGGGAAGCAGTTAATTGACAGCGGGCAAATCGATCGCTCAACTGGTTGAGTCGCCCGAGGGAAGGGCACCGGCACTTCCGTCGCGACGACCGTGGGCACCCCGCGCCGCCCCCCCCGTGTGGCTTGGTTGCTGGTCCGGCGAGTGCCCCTGCCTGCCTGTGACAATCCCGCCACGATTTGAGAAAGAGGATCTATGAAACGGTTCGTGTTGACGGCCGCGCTGGCAGCGTTGGCCGGTGGACTGGTGATGAGCCTACCCGTTCGTACGGCGCAGGCGACGATGAATTTCAAGAACGCCTTCGAGGCCAAGTACGTCAAGGCCGATAGCGCCGACGCGGCCGAACAAGCGCTGGCCGCCGCCGTCAAAGAAGCCAAGTGCAACGTCTGCCATACCGGTACGAGCAAGAAGATGCGCAACGCCTACGGCAAGGCCCTCGACCAGCTGCTCGACAAGGCTGAGAAGGATCCGGTCAAGATCACCGAGGCGCTGGAAAAGGTCGCCGCCGAGAAGTCGAACCCGGAAGACGCCAACAGCAGGACGTTTGGCGAACTGCTCAAGGAAGGAAAGCTCCCGGGCGCCAACTAGTCGGTCGCCCGGCCCGGCTTCGCGGTTTACTGAGTCGATGATTTCCGACTGACTGGAGAGAGGTTCATGCGAAATTTGTTTGTAGTCTGCGTGGCCCTGATCGTGGGCGTGGCGACACTGGCGGCAGTGCGCGTCGAAACCGCACAGGCGATGCCTCCTTTCAAAAAGGCTTTCGACGCCAAGTACGTAAAGCCCGACAGTGCCGATGACAAGGAAAAAGCCTTCGCGGCCGAGGCCAAGAAGGTGAATTGCAACGTCTGCCATAAGGGCAAGTCTAAGAAGATGCGCAACGCCTATGGCGAGGCAGTCGACAAGTTCATCGAGAAGAACGAAAAGGACCCTGCCAAGATCGAAGAAGCGCTCACCAAAGCGGCTCAGGAGAAGTCGAAGCCCGACGATGCCGCGAGCCCGACCTTTGGCGAACTGATCGAGCAAGGGCAACTCCCCTTCCCGGCCGGTAGCGCCCAGGAAGAGGCGGACGTCGAGTAACTCCCGCCGCCGGCCTGCGGTCGGGCGAACGGGCTCCCTGGGGGCCACCTCCGCTGCGGCCATCTGAAACTAAACAGCACGCACAGGACCGCGCACCAGCGCGGTCCTGTTTTTTTTTGCGCAACCCGCGGTCCTGTCCGGCAGCCCGCCGCGCCTACCTTGTGCTGCGCAAACCGATGTCGATCGCGAGCGTGATCGATTCTCCCGGCGCGATCGCCAGCAGACCGCTCTCGATGTGCCGGTCTTCGAGCGTGAAGGCGTCGGGCGCCGCCGTGTAAGGTTCGATGCAGATCGCCTCGCGATGCGGCGGGTTGTAGACCACGCACTCGCGGAAGTACTCGGCCGAGAACTCCATCGTCAGCTGGAGCTGCGACTGCGGGTCGACGATACTCGTCGCCACCCGACCGTCGCGGCTCGCCAACCCGGTGAAGACGTCGTCGAGCTTCGTCCGCGCAAAGGGGAGTCCGCCGGCCAACCGCCGATCGCCGTCCGCGGGAAGCCGCTTGCCGGTGGGAAGCATCTCCCGCAACTCCCAGTACTCGGCAGCCGGAACGTCGACCACGCAGGCGTCGGCCGACCCGCCCGCCGCCAACGGTACGCGAAAATACGGATGCGTGCCGAACCAAAACGGCAGCGGCTCGGCGCCGGGATTCTCTATGTGAATCAGGCTGGCCAGCACGTGCGACGCCCGCAACTCGTACGACACGCGAATGCGATAGTCGCACGGCCAATGCGGCTGGAGATCGGGCGCCTCGCGACTCGCCTGGAACTCAGCCACGGCCTTGGTCGCCGACTGTTCGAGCACTTTCCAGGGACGATCGATCACGAATCCGTGAATGGCATTCCCCAGCGCGTCGCCGGGGGGGAGCTCGTAGGTTTCGCCAAACCACTCAAAGCTCGTTCCACGAATGCGCCCGGCGAAGGGAAACAACAGCGGGATTCCACTCCCCGAGGGACGACCTTCGCCCCGCTCGAAGCCCTCGACCGCCCACAGCAGCTCGTGGGGTTGCCCGTCGATCACCGGGGTAAAGCTGTAGCAGTTGAATCCGCGCTCGGGAGCGATCAGCGCGCGGTCGCCCGAGGCCTTGTCGTGCAATTCGATCTTGGTCATCG
>JAEUIK010000315.1 GCA_016793185.1 Planctomycetaceae bacterium
CATCACTTCGTTGACAATGTCAGACGGCTCGAACGACACTCGCAGCTCCGGAATCTCCTGGGCGACCCGCCGCCGCAGTTGTTCCTTCAGTTCTTCGACGCGCAAGCCGCTGTGCTCGTCCAGGTCGACATACAAAATGGCCTCTTCGGGACCGCGCGACCACTGGTAGACCGCATTGACCGGGAAGTTCGAGTGGATCATCCCCACGTAGCCCAGCGTCAGGGCCACGTTCTTGGCGCCGACCTCTTGCTGGACGACATCGAGCAGTTGCAGCGCGTAACGTTCGGTGCGGGCGATCTGAGTTCCGTCCGGCGCGCGGATCCGCAAACGGAACTGCCCCGCGTCGACGACGGGAAAAATCTCGCGCCCGATACGCGGCGCCTGCCAGACGACGATCAGCACCGCCAGCGCCAGATAACTCGCCACGACCCGCCCGCGCACGCGGACCAGCCTTGCCAGCAGTCCTTCGTAGCGCCGCCGCAATCGCCCGAACAGGCTCGCATCGGCCGCGGCGCTGTGGCGGATCGGCCGCAACAGCCAGACACTGATGACCGGCACGAACGTGCTCGAAAGCACGTACGAACCAATCATCGCAAAACCGACGGCCAGCGCCAGCGGCGTGAACAGGCGTTGCGCGGCGCCCTGCATGAAGAACGCCGGAATGAACACCGCCAGGATGCAGAGCATGGCCAGCAAACGGGGCACGGCCGTCTGCGCGTTGCCCAATCGGACCGCGAGCGCAATTGAATCGGTGTGCTCCATTTGCGCATGAATATTCTCGACCTCGACCGTCGCCTCATCGACCAGAATGCCGATGGCCAGCGCCAGGCCGCCCAGCGTCATCACGTTGATGGTTTCGCCGGTCAACCACAGGGCGAGGACCGCGCAGCACAGCGCCAAGGGGATGTTCAGTACGACCACCAGCGCGCTGCGCCAGTCGCGCAAGAACAGCAGCACGGCCAGCCCGACCAGGATCGCCCCCAGCGCGCCCTCCAACACGACCGACTCCACCGCCCGCGTGACATAGGGTGACTGGTCGAACTCGAAGGCCACCTTGATGTCGGCCGGCAGTGCCGCCTGCATTTCGGGCAGAGCCCGCTTGATGTTCGTGATCACGCTCATCGTCGATGCGTCGGCTCGCTTGGTCGCCAGGATGTACACGGCGCGGCGACCGTTCGCCAGCGCATAGCCGGCCGGCGCGTCGGCGGCATCGGTCACGTAGGCCACGTCGCGAACGTAGACCGGCGCGGATCCCGTGCGAATCGGAACCGTCAACAACTGCATTGGGTCCTTGACGACGGCGTTGACCGAGACGATCGGGTATTTATCGCCCACCAACAGATTGCCCGAGGGGCTGATCGTGTTCCCCTTGGTGATCGCCGTGACGACTTCCTCGGGAGACATGCCATAGGCCTGCAACCGCTGCGGATCCACCGTGATGACGATCGATCGCGCGCTGCCGCCAAAAGGTGGCGGCGCGGAGACGCCCGGCAACGCCGAGAACATGGGACGGATGCGAAACAGCGCGATGTCCTGGATCTCGGCGATGCTGCGGGTCTCGCTCGACATCACCAGGTAGCCCACCGGCACGCTGCCGGTATCGAACCGCATCACAAACGGCGAGACCGTACCCGGCGGCATGAAGGCCTGCGAGCGATTCACGTAGTTGATCGTCTCGGCCATCGCCTGCGACATGTCGGTGCCCGGATGAAAGTAGAGCTTCATCAGGGCCGTCCCCTGGACGTTCCGCGACTCGACGTGATGGATGCCGCTGATGTAAAGGAAGTGATACTCGTAGTAGTTGGTCAGAAAGCCTTCCATCTGCGCCGGGTCCATGCCGCCGTAAGGCTGGCAAACGTAGATCACCGGCAGATTCAGGCTCGGA
The DNA here is from genome assembly GCA_016793185.1 of Planctomycetaceae bacterium. Lineage (GTDB taxonomy): Bacteria > Planctomycetota > Planctomycetia > Pirellulales > JAEUIK01 > JAEUIK01. The sequence goes on from JAEUIK010000315.1 coordinate 1,886, forward strand.
AAGATGTCGACTTCCATGCCGCGCGGCAGCCCCGCCGGATAGGGGAGCCCGAGCTGCTCGCAGACCGACCGCCCCACGGCCATGAAGCTCCCCAGGGCCACGGCCAGCACGAGGACCATCACGGTCAGCGGTCGTCGCAACGCCGCGGTGATAATGAACTGCATCTCGAATCCCCGTCACGAAACGCCGCGGTGCGAACCGGCGGCGCCGTTGGCCCTCTGCTCACCCGCACAGAATGGACTTACCTGCCCCCGGCTCTGCTGCGCCCCGCGGGCCCGACGAAGGAACACCCCCGGCCGGTTCGTGGATTGCTCCGATTGGTAACTCATTGTAATTCCAAGACTTGCGAACTTCACCCTCAAGTTGCCGCAAGGACGCAGTCGCCAGCGTTGCCAGCGGCGGCGGCGACAGCGAGTCGGCAAAATCGCTACATCCGGCACATCTTGCCAGCCGAATCTAACCTTGAGGAAGACTGGATGCCGGCAAGAACGCCTTTCCCAAAAGCAGGTTCCCATCGCGCACTCGCGGCTCGCGAGCGGCGACCGACGTGCGCGCGGCGGACGCTGCTGCTGGCAGCATCTTGGACGCTGTCGACGCTCCTGGTCGCCGGGGGCTGCGCGACGAATCGAAGTATCAGCGAGTCGCCAGGCGCGCAGCTGGATCCGTGGGAATCCCCGCACGCGGCGCCGAATCCTCTCGGTGACGCCCGTCAGGTCGTTCCCCCAGCCCAACCGGCGGTCGCCTCCGCCACCCCAATCATCGAACGCTTGCCCCCGGTCGAAGCTCCAGCCACACCTGCCGCCGGGCAGCCGGCCGCACCCTCGGTGGTCAACGCGATCGCCAACGGCGTGAGCTCGTCGGAGGTCCGCCCGGCGGCGCACACCGCGCGCGCCCCGGTGGTGACTCCCGCCGGTCCTCCGCCCGAAGCGCTCCCGGCGCCGAATGTTCCCGTTCAGGTCACGCTGGAGAACTTGCCGTTCGATCCCACCAGCATCGCGCCGGTCGGAGCCGAAGTCCGCGAGGTCACCTTGGTGAATATCCTCGCCTCGGTCGCCGGGCAGAACCCGGAAGTCGGTTTCGCGTCGCAGCGCTACGCCGAAGCCTACGCCCGACTAGTCGCCGCGCGAGTCCTCTGGCTGCCGGCCATCAATGCGGGCATCGGTTGGAACAATCATGCCGGTCCCCTTCAGGCCTCCGACGGCGTGGTCAACCAAGTGAGCCGCAGTTCGCTGACGGCCGGCCTGGGTGTGCAGACCATCGGGGCCGGCTCGCCTGTCGTGCCGGGCTTGTTCGCGAATTTCCATTCGGCCTTGGCGATCTTTCAGCCGCGCATTGCCAACCGCGCCGCGGCCGCTCGTGATGCCGCTCTCCGTGCTACGATCAATGACCTGCTCATGGACACGGCCATCGCCTACGTGGACCTCTACCAACTTGCGTTGCAGGATCCGAGGGCGAGTGTGAAGGCTCACTTACGCTATCTTGCTCTGATGCATGATTTCTCACGGCCTCTTCACATCGACGAGTATGAGGCAGAGATCTACGCCCACGCGGCACTTCGTCGATATCGAATCCCTGTACCCCGACAGGAATCGATTAGATCCCGGGAGTACGTAGCCCGGTGCATTGATTCAGAGCTGCGTAGGGGCGTCCAAGAATTGGACCATGAAATTGTGCGGTGGTGCGGTCGCCATTTGAGCCGATCGGCGGCGAGGGCGATCCGAAGTGGTCGAATTCAGCTGTGCGACCTTCGCCGCAAATTCAAGCGACGGAGAACAATTCGAGTGGCGTCGTGATCGTCGA
>JAEUIK010000379.1 GCA_016793185.1 Planctomycetaceae bacterium
GTGACCCCCAGCTTGTCGAGCTGGTGCTCTAGCCAACTGAGCTAATCGCCCGCGGGTTCGGTTGCCGCGGCGGGATTCGCCTGCCGCGGCGCGGCATGCCGTGCGGGGTGGCGGGCCGTCTGCCAAATCTCTCACGGTCCGCACCGGCCGTCAAGTGGCGAGCCGCCCCCAGATGGCTCGCGGGACCGTTTCTGGCGGCAGTTATCGGCCGGGCGAGGTCCCAACTCGCATTCTCGCTGGCAACGCTTGCGTCCCGCGTCGAGTCGTCTGGCCGAGAATCGCGAAAAACCACGCCGGGCCGGATTCGCACGTCGGCCGCCCTCGCCCCAGGGAGTTTCGACCCGAACCCCGCGCCAGGCAGCCTTCTCGCGCAGCACCATTGAGCCTCGCGGCGCGGAGAGCCAAAATAGGACGCCGCAGAAGATACCAGCCGGCGACGCCGGAACCAGCCGTTCCACCCGCGCGGACCGCAGGTTGCTGCCACGCCCGAGGGGCAGGCCGGCAGATTATTGCGGTAATCACGAGACACCCGTCAACTACTTGCAATCGAGATGCTGCGATGAAGAACCATACGTCGAATGGCCGCCGAGCGGGCGTCGTCTGCCGCGGTCTGCTGCTCTCCACACTGCTTGCCGTGGTCACTTTGTCGCGCGCGATCGTCCGGGCCGACGAACCGCAGCCGGGCGCCGTCAGCGCGACGCCTGCGGGCGTATCGGTGCCGGCCAGCGACGGCAAGACGCTCAAAGTCATTACCTACAACGTGCAGTTCCTGCCCGGCCCGGGAGCTATCGCCAACAAGCGGAAAAATCCGCTGTACCGCGCGCAGCAGGCGGGTCGGCTGTTGGCGCAGTTTGATCTCGTGGGCCTCAACGAGGTGTTCGAGCGAAAGCCGCGCGATCTGCTGCTCGAGCAACTCCGGCAGGCGTGGGGGGCCAACTACCAGGACGTCGTCATTCCCAAGCCGAACGACGAGCGCTTCATGGGAGGCCTGGCGATTGCCGGCCGGAGCGAGTTCCTGCAAACGCATCACATGCTGTTCAGCCAGGCCAGCAGCGTGAAGAAGTACGGCTTTCTGGCCGACGGCTTCGCGGCCAAGGGCGTGCTGCACGCGCGCGTCTGGCGCGGCGGACAATTTCCCAAGACCGAGTTCGTCGACGTTTTCGTCACCCATCTCGAGAGCAAGGAGGCCGGAGTGCGCGACGTGCAATATCGCGAGCTCTCCGACTTCGTCCGCCAGCACGCCGATCCCGGCCATCCGGTGATTGTGATGGGGGACATGAACACGCGCGGTAATCCCAGTTATCAAGAACAGAGCGATTCGCCCTACAACCGCATGCTGGCGATCTACAACGAGGCCCGGCCCGAGCGCCCCTTTCAGGATCTCTGGCCGACGCTGCATCCCGGCCAACTGGGGGGCACCAACGAGCAGGAGTCGAGCGAGATCGGCAATCGCATCGACTACATCTTCGTCTCGAATCCGCCCGCCGGGCACAGCCAGCTCAAACCGCAGAGCGTGCGGGTGAACGGCTATCTCGATCCAAAGGTCGTGGCGCTGTCGGACCACTCGGCCGTCGAGGCCGATTTCGAATGGGTCGACGGCCAGTAAGCGGGGAGGCTGACGGTGCTGCAGGCTACTGCTTCACGTCGTAGCACCACAGCGTTCCCAGGTCGCGCAAGTAGAGCCGCCCGTTGGCCACGACCGGATAGCACCAGGCATTCGCCTTGCCGCGGTCGGGCTGAGCGGGAGGCGTGAACCGCCCCTTCTCGCGGAACTCGTCGGGCGAGGCCTCGATCAGCGCCACGTCTCCCTTCTCGCCGTGCAGGTAGAGGCGGCCATCGGCAAAACAGACCGCTCCCGGCGCGACGCTCTTGCCTTGCCACTTCAACTCGCCCGAAACGTAATCGACGCACAATAGGCTGCCGCTGGCCGTGCCATACAGATAGTCGCCGATCTTGACCGAGCCGCCGATGCTGTTGGGGAGCTTGGGAGCGAAGTAGAGTTGGTCGGCGGTGAAGACGCCGTCCTTGGCCGTGAGCTGGACCAAACCGCCGCCGCTGCGGCCGCCGGCGCTGTAGACATAGTTGTCGGCGGCAACGGGCGTGGGGATGTTCGCGGGACTCCCCTGGGCGGTGCGTTCGTAGCGCCAGAGGAAATTGCCCGTCGCGGCTTCGATGCCCACGAGTCCCTTCTGCAGGAACTCGACGTACTGCTTGACGCCTCCCACCTCAATGATGATCGCCGACGCGTAGGCGGCTTCATCGGCTTCCGGGAGCGGACATTTCCACACCAGGTCGCCGTTCTTCTTGGCCAGCGCCACGACCGTGGCGTCGGCGCCGCCGGGGGCGATCACCAGCACGTCGCCATCGATCAAGGGTGATTCCGAGTAGGCCCAGGCTCCCGGCTTGCCGCCGAACTCGCTCCGCAGATTCTTGGTCCAGCGGACCTTGCCCGAGGCGGTCTCGAGACAGGCCAGGTCGCCGTCGGAGCCCAGGGCATAAAGAAGCTCGCCGTCAACGGTCGGTGTCGAGCGCGAGCCGGGATACTGCGGACCGGTGTTGGGTCCGACCTTGCCGATGTGCTGCGACCAGATCTGCTTGCCATCGACCGCCGAGAGGGCCTGGACGAATTCGTCATCGGTCCCGCGATTGCTGATGAGGTACAGCCGGTCGCCGACGACGGCGGGGGTCGAATAGCCGTCGCCGATGTCGTTGACTTGCCAGACGAGCTTCGGCCCTCCCTCGGGCCATTCCTGCAGCAGTCCCGTCTCGAGCGAGATGCCGTCGCGGTTCGGACCGCGCCATTGCGCCCAGTCGGCCCCCAGCCCCCAGAGCGACAACACGACAATCAGCCCGGCCCAGCAACGATTCATGGAACACCTCTCCGGCAGCCAGAGTGCGGATGCGCGCAACGAACGGAGGTGTAGCCTAGCAAATCCGAGGGCGAGGTCGAAACGTTTCGCGCGGATTCAGCCAGCGCCGACCGGCAGCTGGGATAACGCCGCGGGGCTTCTATTCTTCGCCACGCTCAATCGGGGGGGCCTGCACCGGCACGCCGCGCTGGGAGGGGCGACCGGTTCGCACCGGCGGTTGTGGATCTTCCGCCAGCTCGAACTCGGCCCGACTCGGTTGCCGGTGCGTCGCTGGCTGTTCGAATGACGCCGCGGCAGGCGGAGCCACGGCGATCGGCGCGGCAGGCGCTCCGCTGGCCGCGGCCGGATCGCGCGGTTCGAGTCGCACGCCTTCGTCGCGGCGCAGCTTGATCAGGCGCGCCGCCAGGATCCGATCGTCGGCGGCCG
>JAEUIK010000413.1 GCA_016793185.1 Planctomycetaceae bacterium
GATCGGCGGCGGCGTCGAGAGCATTACGCTGATGTCGAACGTGATGCCCGACATCAATCCGTGGATCGCCGAGCACAAGCCGGCGCTGTATATGGCCATGGGGGATACGGCCGAGGTCGTCGCCAAGCGCTACCAGATCAGCCGGCAGTCGCAGGATGAACTGTCGTTGTTGAGCCAGCAGCGGACGGCCGCCGCTCAGCAGCGCGGATTCTTCGCCCGGGAGCTGGCGCCGATGAAGGTCATGCGCGGGATCCTCGACAAGAAGACCGGCGCCATTGCGGGCGAAGAAGAGCATTTGCTCGAGCGCGACGAGTGCAACCGCCCCGACACGACGCTCGAGGGCCTCGCGGGGCTCAAACCGTACTTCGATCCCAGCAGCGGGCAAGGGACCGTCACGGCCGGCAATGCTTCGCAGCTGTCGGATGGCGCGAGTGCGACGTTGTTGATGTCGCGCGCGAAAGCCCAGTCGTTGGGAGTGAAACCCTTGGTCGCCTTCCGCGGATTCGTGGTCGCGGGTTGCGAGCCGGACGAAATGGGGATCGGGCCGGTCTATGCCATTCCCCGTTTACTTTCACGCCATGGCATGGCGGTCAAGGATATCGACCTCTGGGAGCTCAACGAGGCTTTTGCCGTGCAGGTGATCTACTGCCGCGACAAACTCGGCATTGATCCCGAGAAGCTCAATATCAACGGCGGCTCGATCGCCATCGGTCACCCCTTTGGCATGACCGGCTCACGGCTGGTCGGCACGCTGGCCAACCAGATGGTCGAGCGGCAGGCCCAGTGGGGTGTGGTGACGATGTGCATCGGCGGCGGCCAGGGGGCGGCCGGATTGTTCGAACTCTGTAAATAATTGCAGCGCCCGGCAAGCTGATGTTGCCTTGCTGCTTTGCAGTCGGTAAACCCAAACAGTGCCTGGCGATCTCATTCACTTCCGACAGGAACCCTCTTGAGGATTCTGGCGATGAGCAAGCAATCGTTCGCGATCGTGCCCCTCGTGGCCCTGTGGCTGGCAGCCGGCTCCGCGGCGCCCCTGCGCGCGACCGAGGCAAACCTCGAGCCGGCGCGCTTTCTGACCGCCATCGATCTGGAGGGAAAGCTGCACCGCCTGGCCGAGGGTGAGTCGGATCGCGTGACGGCCGTCGTCTTCATCACGACCGAGTGCCCGATCGCCCGCGAGTACATTCCCGAGTTGAACCGCCTGGCCGCGCAGTTTGGCGAGCGGGGCGTCAAGTTCTTCGGCGCGATCTACGAACCGAGCGCCAGCCGGGCCGCGGCCCGGAAGTTCCAGGAGGAGTTCCAGATCGCTTTCCCGGTGCTGTTCGACGCGTCGGGCGAGTTGTTTGAATCGCTCCGACCCACGCGCGTCCCCGAGGCGTTCGTGATTTCCACGACCGGCGCCGTCCTCTATCGCGGCCGCATTGACGATCGGTACGGCGAGGTCGGGAAGAAACGCAGCGCGCCGACGACGCACGAGCTGGCCGACGCCCTGACCTCGGTGCTGGCGGGCAAGGCCGTGGCCGTGGCCGAAACAACGCCGGTCGGATGTCCGCTCGAGTCGCGTCGGACCGCCGAGGGATCGCAGGCCGTCACCTACAATCGCGATATCGCCCCAATCGTGTTTGCGCAGTGCGCCGAGTGCCACCGGCCCGGCGAGGTCGCCCCGTTCTCGCTCTTGAGCTACGAGGACGTCTCGAAGCGCGCCGAGCACATCGCCGAGGTCACCGGCCAGCGGCTCATGCCCCCGTGGAAAGCCAAAATTGGCCACGGCCGCTTTCTCGGCGAGCGGCAGCTGACGGAGTCGCAGGTGGCGCTGATCGCCGCCTGGGCCAAGGCCGGCGCGCCTGAGGGAGATCCCGCCGACCTCCCGCCGCAGCCGAAGTTCGCCTCGGGGTGGCGGCTCGGCGAGCCCGACCTGGTCGTCAAGGCGCCCACTCCGTTTGAGGTGCCGGCCGATGGTCCCGACGTGTTCCAGCACTTCATCATCCCCCTCGAGGACGCCGCGGGACGGACCGTCGTCGGCTTCGAGTTCCGCCCTGGCAATCCAGCGGTCGTCCACCACGCCATCCTCTTCCTCGACACGTCGGGCGTGGGACGCCAGAAGGATGAGGCCACGCCCGAGCCCGGCTACACCACCTCGGGCTCGATTGACATCCCCGTGGCCGGCATGCTGGGAGTCTGGACGCCCGGGATGACGCCGCGGTTCTACACCAAGAACATCGGGATGCCGATCAAGCCGAAGACCGACCTGGTGCTGCAGCTGCACCTGCACCCCAGCGGCAAGGTCGAGAGCGACCAGTCGTCGATCGCGCTCTATTACGCCAAGCCCGGCGAGGAGCCGACCAATTCGACGACGATCTTCGTGGTCGGCTCGCTGCTGATCGACATCGAGGCGGGCAAGAACGACCATACCGTCAAGAGCTCCGTGACGCTGCCGGCCGACATGACGTTGGTGACGCTCCTGCCGCACATGCACCTGATCGGCAAAGAGATGAAG
>JAEUIK010000426.1 GCA_016793185.1 Planctomycetaceae bacterium
TCGTTGCCCCCCGGAGGGAGCTTTCCTATAGTGACCGGCGACACCCTCACTGCGAGCCCAACCCCGTGCAAATCCTCCTCACCAACGACGATGGCATCTACGCTCCCGGCCTGCGGGCCCTGGAGCGCGAACTGGTCCGCCTGGGCAATGTCGTGGTCGTCGCCCCCGCCACCGAGCAGAGCGGCGTCGGACATTCGATCACGTTTCTCAGTCCGCTCGTCACCCAGGAACTCTTCGACGGCGAGCGGCGACGCGGCTGGTCGGTCGAAGGGAGCCCGGCCGACTGCGTCAAGATCGGCATCTTCGAGTTCTGTCCCCGCCGCCCCGACCTGATCGTCAGCGGGATCAACTCGGGGTTGAACGCGGGCATCAACGTCCTCTACTCGGGCACAGTCGCGGCGGCCATCGAAGGGGCCTTCTTCGACATCCTCAGCGTGGCCGTCTCGATGGAATACGATCCCCACGCCGACTACGCCAAGGCAGCCCGCATGGCCGTCCGGGTGATCGAGCAGATCGTCCAACAGCGCGAGCGGAGCGCCCGTCTCTACAATCTGAACTTCCCCAAAACCGCGATGCTCCGGCCCAGCGCGGTGAAGGTCGTGCCGATGGGGGTCGCCCGCTGGGGAGAGAGCTATGAGAAACGGGTCGATCCGCGCGGGCGGAACTACTACTGGGCGACCAACGATCCCCCGGCGCCGCCAAGCGACCAGGAGAGCGACCTGACCGCTTTGCGCGACGGCTTCGCGACGCTCACGCCGCTGCAATTCGATCTCACCCGCCATCCGGCGCTCGCCGAAATGCGCGATTGGAAATTCGAACTGGGAGAATGACCATGCGGACGCAACGAAGTTGGCTGGGAGGACGTTCGTCGTGGGGACTCGTGTTCGCCCTGGCCGCGTTGGGCGCGACCGGTTGCGATGGTCCGCGCCGCTCGGCTCCCACGGGAGCCTCGACGACGATCGAAGCCCCGCCGGCCGCCGCCGAGCCGGCTCCCGCAACCGCTGCGGTCGAGCCCGCCGCTCCGCCGTCGACGGTCCAGAAGCCGGCCGATGTCGGCGCCGGCAAACGGGGCCACGACCTGGGCCAAGGGATCATCGCCACGCCGGTGGCCGCCTACTTCGCGGCGCAAGAGCAGGTCGCGTTCCGCGTCGAGGTGCCGCAGGCGATGAACCTGTTCAAGGCCGAGAAGGGATACGCGCCGCGCTCGAACGAGGAGTTCATGAAGGACATTATCCAAGCCAACAACATCAAGCTCCCCGAGTTGCCGGCGGGTCACAAATACATTTATGACCCCGTGCAAGAGCAATTGATGGTCGAGCAGCCTGGTCAGTGAAGCAGGAAAAAAACGTGGCAGCTTCAGGGAGAAGAGGGTCCTGAGCTTCCTGCGTTCGCACCCGCGGATCTTCGCGTCTTGGCGCGGGGTACTTCGGGTTTGAACCCGCCCCCGGGTGTGCCTGGGAATCGCCGCCCGCCTCAGAGAACGCCGCGGATTCGACTCAGCCGGGGGGCGAGATTACACTGGTAGCCGTCGGTCGGGGGAAGCTTGTGGACCGGCCCGACGACACCCACCTTGCTCGCGACTCTTGAGCGCGAGTCCGTCGAATTGCCGCCCCCTGAATGGTTCCCGTTGCGAGACCCTTGCATGAGCCGCACCCTTGCCTGGCTTGCCGTGCCGCTCTGGCTGGCACTGGCCGCTGTGTCGTCCGCCGCGAATGCCGTTGAGGCGCCGCCGTTCGAACTGCGCCACGGCGACCGCGTCGTCTTGATCGGCAGCACGCTCGTCGA
>JAEUIK010000454.1 GCA_016793185.1 Planctomycetaceae bacterium
TTCATGCGGGACCGAACCTTTGCTGCGTTACTCGACGTACAAGAACTCGTTCGACGACAAAATCACCCGGCAGAGCGCTTGCCAGGCGCTCGCTTCGCGCGCCGGTGCGTCGCCACTCTCCAACGACGCCTGGTAGCGCCCGACAAAGCTCAACGCCCGAGCCGTTTCGGCCTGCTGCGGCGCTCGCCCCAGAGTCATGCCATAGAGCTCGCCCACGCGTGCGGCTGGATCGTTCGCGTGGCCGGCGAGCAACTGCGCCGCCAATCGCGACGACTGCTCATTCACAATCTCGCTGTTCATCATGAACAGGGCCTGCGAGGCAATCGTCGTGGAGTCGCGGTCTCCCTTGATCGTGGTCGGTTCGGCAAAGTCGAAGGCCTGGAAGGGCTCGTACAAGGCGCTCCGCACGACCGGGAGATACAGGCTGCGGCGGTTCGTCGCGTAGTTGGTGGAGTTGACCGAGGCGGTGCCCGCCACGTACTCGCGCGGCTTGTTCTTGAGCAGCGTGCCCCCCAGCGACGTGTCGAGCTGTCCGCCGACAAAGAGCAGGGCATCCCGCACGGCCTCGGCTTCGAGCCGGCGGCGATTCATCCGCCAGAGGAGCCGGTTGTCGGGATCCACCTCGGCGGCTCGAGCGTCGTAGCGAGTGCTCCCCTGGTACACGGCCGAATTCATGATCAACCGGTGCATCGCCTTGATGGACCAACCTGACTCGACGAACCGGCGAGCCAGCCAATCGAGCAGCTCGGGGTGGCTCGGCGGGTCGCCCAGATTGCCGAAGTTGTCGGTCGAGCGGACCAGTCCGGCGCCAAAGTGCCAACGCCACAACCGATTGACCAGCACGCGACTCGTGAGGGGATGCTCGGCCGACGCCATCCACTGTGCCAGCTCCAACCGGCCGCTTCCTGGGGTGGCAAGCGCCTCCGAACGGCTGGCAAGTGCCTGCGGAAAGCGGCGGGGAACCAGGTCGCCCAAGGTCAAATGGCTGCCGCGGATGTGAATCTTGAGATCGGTTGGGGCCCCCTCTTCGACCGCCATCGCCTGTGGGAGCGCGGGCGGCGCAGCCTGTTCCAGCGCGCCGAGTTCCCGATTGAGATCCTCCAGCCGCTGGCGATCCGTTGCGGCATAGAGAGCCTCGGGGCGGGAGACGAGCTTCTGCGGTCCCCGTTCCGGATCCAGCACTTGCCGCAACGCGGCCTCGGCGGTCGCCGCGGGGGGCATCGTCCCGTCGGCGGCAAGCGCTTGAAGGGTCGCTTGATAGCGGGCGGCCAACGCTTCGCGTGTCGCGGGCCGGCCGTTCTCCAAGAGCTTCGCGGCTACCTGCCCCGCCGTGCTCGGCAGCGCCGTCGACTCGACCTCCTGCGCAGGCGCAAACTCGAACCAGAATCGCCAGACCGAGTCGGGCAAGTCGCGCTCGCGTTTGAGGTACTCGGCCCACTGCTTGACGAAGGGGGCCTGCAGTCCGCGGGCGACGGCCAACTCGTCGGCCGAGGTGGCGACCAGCGGCCCAGCGGCGCCATCGACTCCGACCGGGATCAACGCGATCCGATCGAGGTGCGGGATCGGGCCGGCCGTCCGCTCGATGCGCAGCACGAGTTTGCCGGCCGAGAGTTGCCAGACGCCCTCGGGCATCCATCGCTGCGACTCCGCGTTCCAGGACCCGGTCACGTCGGCCGCCGCATCGGCCTTGCGGACCTTGCCGTCGACCAGGACCTGCACGCTCCGCGACTCGGCGGCGGCATAGCGGACTTCAAACTGATACCAGCCGGCGCGCGGGATCTCGACGTCATACTCGACAAAGTTCGGCAGCTCGCCGCGATTGAGGATCACCCCGATGCCGGCGCCGTAGGCCGTGGTATCGACCAGCACGTTTCCCCGCGCAAACTGCTCGGCCTCGAGAAAGATCGTCCCCTCGGGAGGCGTCATCGCCGGTCGCTGCGGGGAGCCTTGGAGCAGCGATTCCAAGGGGGGCGCCGCCAGCAGGTCGGTAGCGGCGAGCAAGTAATCGGCCAGCCGTTGCTGAACCGATTCCACCAACGCGGCATTCGCCTGCTGGACGTGCGCGGCGATCTCGCTCTGTTTGGCACTCACGCGCTCCGCGTGCGCAGCAATCGCCGCGATCTCGGCCGCCGTTCCCAGCGGCCGCTCGTGCCATTGGGCGACGACTTTGAAGTTGTCCATCGTGCGGGTGCTCTTGAAGATACCCGCCAGCGCGTAGTAGTCGGCCGTCGAAATCGGATCGAACTTATGGTCGTGACACCGCGCACAGCCGAGCGTCAGCCCCAGGAATGCCGCGCCGAGAGTATCGAGCTGCTCGTCGACGATGTCCATCTCCATCTTCACCGGATCATCCTCGGCCAGCATCTTGGGGCCGAGCGTGAGGAAACCGGTAGCAACGGTCCGCGCAAAACGCTGCTGGTCTCGAGTTGCGGAGTCTTCAGTAGTTGCGCTTGACGACGACTCGTCCGGCAGCAGATCGCCGGCAATCTGCTCGCGCAGGAACTGGTCGTACGGCTTGTCGCTGTTGAACGCGTCGACGACGTAGTCGCGGTAACGAAACGCGTTCACGTATGCCAGGTTCTCGTCCTGGCCATTCGAATCGGCGTAACGGGCGACGTCGAGCCAATGCCGGCCCCAGCGCTGGCCGTACTCCGGCGCGGCGAGATAACGATCGACCAGCCGGGCAAACGCGTCGGGCGTGTCGTCCGCGACAAACGCCTCGACCTCGGCCGAGGTCGGCGGCAGCCCGAGCAGGTCGAATTTCGCCCGGCGGATCAGCGTCCGCTTATCCGTCGCCGGCGCCGGCGACAGCCCAGCCGCTTCGAGGCGCGCCAGGATGAACCGATCGAGCGGTTCGCGGCACCAGTCCGGCTGTTGCACCTGCGGCGGCGTGGGATCCGTTACGGGGGCAAACGACCAGGGAATCGGACGCGCGCTTGAGAGTTCCTTTGCTTCGCCGGCGGGCGCTGGCACGGCCCGGTCTTGGGGCCAGGGCAACCCTTCGCGCACCCAGCGCTGAATCGCGGCGACCTCGCGCTCCGAGAGCTTGCCGCTGGGGGGCATCCTGATGTCGCCCGCATAGCCCACCACTTCGACGAGCAGACTGGCGTCCGCATCGCCGGGCGAGGCCGCACTCCCGAGGTCGCCGCCAGCCAGCACGCCCGCCCGCGAGTCGAGCCGCAAGTTCCCTTGCTGCTTGGCAGCGCTGTGGCACTTCCAACAGCGTTCCACCAACAGCGGGCGGATTTCCTTCTCGAAAAATTTGAGCAGCTCGGCCGAAAAATTGGGAGCCGCCGTCTCCGTAGCTGCTTCCGGCTCGGCGCGCGACTCGACAACGGCGCTGCCAAGCAGGCCAAGCAGGGCAACTGCGATCAGGCGGGAGCGAGGGCGGCGCTGCATGAAGCACCCCGGCGGGCGGGAATCGGACCTCACGCAGTCTATCTGCTGCCGCGGCGCCAATGAAGACTTATTCCCCCGGCGTCGGTTACACTGCCGCCCAGACGTCCGGCCCTCGGGAGAATTCACGTGACCGCGCCGCTGCCCCCCAAAATCATCGATACCCACCAGCATCTCTGGGACCTGCAGCGGCTCTCGCTGCCGTGGACCAAGGGAAATGAAACTCTGGGCCGGAACTTCTTGATGGCCGATTACCTGCGGGCCACGGCCGGTCTGCCGGTGACCCAGACAATCTACATGGAGGTCGATGTCGATCCGGCCCAACAAGAAGCTGAAGCTCGCTCCGTGATCGAACTCTGCCGCCGCGACGACAACCCGATGGCGGCCGCCGTGATCTCCGGTCGGCCGGCCCTGGCCGGCTTCCGCGAGTACGTATTGAAGTTCCAGGACGCGCCCGAGATCAAAGGCGTGCGCCAGGTGCTGCACGGCCCTGCCACGCCGCCGGGCTACTGCCTCGATCCCGCATTCGTGCGCGGGATTCAGTTTCTCGGCGAGCGGGGATTGAGCTTCGACCTCTGCTTGCGGTCTGGCGAATTGCTCGACGCCGACAAGCTGGTCGCGCAATGCCCCCACACGCGGTTCATCCTCGACCACTGCGGCAACATGAACCCGGCCGAGGGGGACACCGCCGGACGGCGGCAGTGGCAGGAGGGGATGAAGCATTTGGCCGATCACGACCACGTCGTCTGCAAAGTGTCGGGCATTATCGCCGCGGCGACGCCCGACTGGACACCGGCGCAGCTCGCGCCGACGATCATCTTCACGCTCGAGACATTCGGCCCCGACCGGGTGATGTTCGCCGGGGACTGGCCGGTGTGCACCTTGCGCGCGAGCCTGCGGCAATGGATCGAAGCCCTGAACGAGATCACCAGCAGTCGCAGCACCGCCGAGCGCACGAAGCTGTTTCACGACAACGCGGTGCGGTTTTATGGGCTGCCGGCGAATGGAAAGAAGCCTTCGTAGATCAGGGTTTACCCTGACAGCTTCGTAGGTCAGGGCTTGCCCTGACCGTTTTTGCCAACCGAGTTTTCGCCAACCCAGTTCCTGTCAGGGCGAGCCCTGACCTACAAGACTCGTGATCGGGGTTCGTGCAAACCCGAATCATGAATCTGATGAAGGCGGTAGCGCCATCCGTTCTGGAAGAAGCGCGCAAATAGAAAAGCCGCAGAAAGAGCAATCGCCAGGTCCGCGATCAGCTTCTCCAGTAAAAAAATCTCTTCGTATCGAAACCCGCCGCGATAGTAGAAGGAAAATGGCCAGCCAACAGTTTCATAACCGTCAACGCTGTAAGCCCGCCACGTAACACCAAGCGGAACGAGATTGGCGATCGCCATCGCGCATAGCCCGAGCATGAACAGGATGACAGTGTGTCGGGCGCGACTGGACGAGCCCGGTTTGGCCGAAGTATGGAGAGTCGGATCGTTCATGGTTGCCACGGCCGTTATCGCCTGGGCACTCAATTCAGCCGATTCATAGCCGAAACGTCCAATTACTTCGCCGCCACCTTCTTCGCCCGGGCGTTCTTCAGCACCGAGTAGAACTGCACGAACACGGCATCGTCTTCGCCGTGCGTGGCGTGGCAGTCGTAGCAGGCGGCGCGGGGGGAAGGCTTCGCGGCGGTGCGCTTGCCGTCGGCGCCGTAGAACATGTAATAGCCCCACCCTTCCTCGAAGCGCTTCGAGTCCTTGACCGAAACCTCCAAGCCGCTCGTAGTGCCGGCAAAGTGTCCCCGGCGGCTGATCTCGTCATCCCCCTGACGCTTCTG
>JAEUIK010000451.1 GCA_016793185.1 Planctomycetaceae bacterium
GGTCGCCGCCGTCGGCGGCCAGCGACGCGCCCCGCAACGCGGTGCTCGCGCCGAGCAGCAACATGACGACGACGCGGAAGAGCCCGTTCCAGACGGCCTGGCAGCGCTGTCCTGAAACCGTGGGGCGTCCCGCCGGGTAGCCTGGATAATCGACGCGCGAGCGGTCCGGCATGCTGCGATCCCCCGGTGCAAAGTGAGTCGCTGAAAGCTGCCATTGTGGGTCGGCGTGGGTTGGCTGACAACACACCCGGCCGCCGCAGCAAACGATCGTGCCCCGCGGCCCCAATTGCGTTGCGATGGAAGGGCGACTAGCCTAATCTGAGACTCAACTTGCGAGCCGAACAACCCCTCCCGGGCGATCTCGATCCATACTCATTTGTAAGCGAAGGACTGGTAATGCGACGCAACTCCGCTCGATTCGGCGCACTGGCGCTCGGACTCGTTGGTTGGTTCTCAGGCCTGAATGGTCTGCTGGCGGAACCGGCGAGAGCCGCGGATTTGATGGAGGTCGAGCTGCAGGAGGACGTCGTCTACGGCCGCGGCGCCGGCGACGAGCTCAAGCTCGATCTGGCCAAGCCCCGCGAGGCCAAGGAGCCTCTGCCGGGAATCCTCTTCATTCACGGCGGCGGCTGGCAGGCCGGCAACAAAAAGGTCTACCGGCAGGCGATCCAAGAGTTCGCCGCCAACGGCTACGTGGTCGGTTCGGTCGGTTACCGGTTCGCCCCCAAGCATCGCAGTCCGGCGCAGGTCGAAGACGTCAAGTGCGCTGTCCGCTGGATGCGGGCCAATGCCAAGGACTTGAACCTCAAGCCCGAGAAGATCGGCGCCATCGGAGCCTCGGCCGGCGGCCACCTGGCCACCATGCTCGGCGTGATGGATACGAGCGACGGCTGCGAGGGCGAAGGGGGATGCGCCGAGCAGTCGAGCAAGGTCCAGTGCGTCGTCAACTACTTCGGCCCGACCAATCTCGTCGTTCGCGATCTCGAGGGGAGCCCCGTCAAGGGCTTGATCCTCGAGGACGCCGTGCGGGGAATCCTCACCAACTTCGTGGGTGGCAAGCCGGAAGAAAGTGCCGACCTGCTGCGGATGTCGTCGCCGGTGACGTACGTCAACAAAGGGGACGCCCCGATGCTGATGTTCCAGGGAACCAAGGACCAACTGGTCCCCTACGACCAGGTCCTTGAACTGGCGGCTGCCCTGACCAAGGCGGGCATCCCGGGACGAATTGAGCTCATCCTGGGAGCCGGGCATGGCTGGGGCGGGAACGAGATGAAGCGCACTCAGGCGACCGCCCTGGAATTCTTCGACCAGCACCTCAAGGGGTCGTAAAGAGCCGGACCCGATCAGTGCGGCACCCTTGGAGAATGGAGTCAATCAAGGGGCTGGCCGCGGCACGATCGCCGTGACGCGAGCGATCCTTACGGGGTCGCGACCGAGTTTCGGGTCCAGAAACAACGCAGGGCTGTCCGGGAGTCACACCGGACGGCCCTGTTTCGTTGAATTCGCGGCCGACGCGGCTCGAGAAGGTCTTTTTGGCTCGGGATGTCCCGGGGGAACATCCGGCATGACTGCACCAGGGAGCGGGTATCGATCCCGGCCGCCGTTGCCAGAGGCCAAACGCCCCTCGCGCGTCGATGCTCGCGAATGCCCAAAATGAGAGTGCGGGACCCGGCTGCCCCTTTTGCCGAGTCCCGCACGATCTCTAGAGTCCCTACCCCGCTATTTATTAAGGCGGATTTCCCGTCCAAACCGGATGCGAAAAACCTGAAAATCTTGCAGATCGACCGCCGGGCGTGCTTTCGACCAGTCGAGTGTCGCGAATTTGCACACCCCAAGGCACCGGCGAGCCCCGCTGGCCACGAACTATACTTACCGGGGCAACCATCTCATCCACCCTCCGGTGCGGGACCATGCACGACGATTCGCTGCCCGAGGCGATTACCGCCTACGACGAGACCGGACGACGTCTCTTGATCTCGCGGGTGCAGTGGGCCGAGGAAGTGCTGCCCGAGACGTTCCAAGCAGCCTGGAACGATGTGGCAGAACTACGCCAGCATGTGTTGGTTGCCATGGACGATGGGTTTGGGGCGTTGCTCTCCGACGCCGCCCAACGGGTTCGCGAGCTGGACCCCCTGGCCGAACGAGGCGCCGTCGTCCTGGCGCTGGTGCAACTCGCCAACGGCAAGTCCGCGGCAGCCGCAGAGACGTTGCGTGGCTGCCTGGGGCTGGATTAATCGCGATCCGTCGGATCGATCCGGGGCGCTCCCTCCCCCCAGCTCTCGCACCCAACCGGGTCCCTTGACCGATCTCTGGGCACTCAGCGCCGGAGCACGTTGCGCGCCAGCCGCTGCATCGCCTGATACCCTGGGGAGATTTCCCGCGAGCTGCTGAACTGCCGGGCTGAGACCTCGTCCCGGGTGGCAATCGGGTTGGCCGGCAGGCGGGCAGATGGTCAGATAGGGCGCACGGGGGCAATCGAATGCTTGGGATCCGACGCGCATGAGCGGAGTCTATTGGGGGGGCGTGGCCGCGATCGCCGGGCTGTACGCCTTCTTCTTGGGCGTGGGCTGGCTGGCGGCGCGCAAATCCCGCGACGGCTCGGCCAGCGACCTGATCCTGGCCGGCCGGGCCATGCCGCTCTGGATCGCCACCCTGACCATGACCGCCACCTGGGTCGACGGCGGCTACATCCTGGGTACCGCCCAGAACGCCACCGATAGCCTCGCGCGTGGCGTGCAGGGGGGACTTTGCTTCGGCATTAGCCTGATCCTGGGGGGCATCTTCTTCGCCCGGCGGATGCGCGAGCTCCGCTTTACCACGCTCGTGGACCTGTTTCGGGCTCGCTTCGGTCCCCGCTGGGCGGCCGTCCTGGCAATCCCGGCCATGCTGGGCGAGATCTTCTGGAGCGCCGAGTTGCTCGTGGCAATCGGGGCTTCGTTCAGCGCGGTCCTGAATCTCGACCTCGGAACGGCCATCTTGATCTCGGCCGGCGTTGTCACGCTCTACACGATGCTGGGGGGGATGTGGTCGGTCGCGTATACCGACGCCGTGCAACTCGCGTTAGTTCCGATCGGGCTGCTGGTCGCGCTCCCCTGGGCGCTCGATGCCGCCGGAGGATTCGCCGGCTGCATCGAGCGCTACTATCAGCTCAAACGCGAGGCCGGCTGGATCTTGCCCCCGCTCGAGGCGACGGGCTATTGGTCGCAGCCCATGATCGTCTCCTGGTGGGATACCAGCCTGATGCTCGTCTTTGGCGGCATCCCGTGGAACTGCTATTTTCAGCGCGTGCTGTCGTGCCGCGACCCGGTCGCCGCGCGCTGGCATTCGATCATTGCCGGCAGCCTGACGATCCTGCTGACGATTCCGCCCCTGTTGCTGGGAATGGCCGCCGTGGGGATCGACTGGCCAGAACCCCTGCGGCAGGTCCTAAGCGAGGATCCGTCGCTCACGCTGCCGCTGTTGCTGCGCGACGTGACTCCCTATGCCGTGGGCGTGCTGGGGCTGACCGCGATCGTGGGAGCCGTCACCTCGAGCTTCAGCTCATCGATTCTCTCGGCCGGGTCGATGATCGGCTGGAACGTCTATCGAGGTCTGCTCGCGCCGGACGTCACAACCGCGCGGCTCCGCCGAGTCATCCGGGGCGCGATCGTCGTCCTGGGAATCGCGGCGGCACTCATGGCGCTGCGGGTGCAGAACGTCGCCGATCTCTGGTTCTTCACCAGCGACCTGGTGTTTGTCCTGCTCTTTCCCCAACTCGTGATGGCCCTCTTCGACCCGCGTGCCAATCGCTACGGATCGATCGCGGCCTTCGCGGTCTCGCTCGTGTTGCGGCTGGGCGCGGGCGAGCCGCTGTTTGGCTGGGCCCCCTGGATCCCCTACCCCGAGTTGTTCGCCCCCATCCTGCCCGGTTCGCCGGCGGACTGGTACGATTCCGCGAGCGGAGCGATAATGCTGCCGGTCAAGACGCTGGCCGCCGTCACCGGTCTGGTCGTCCTGCCGGTCGTCTCGCGTCTGACGGCACGGAGGTGCCCGCCGCGCGCTCTGACGGCCGATGTGGATACCACGGCGTCGGGCTGACAACCGCCACCCATCGAGTTGCCGATGAGTACTTCTCCAAGTTCGCTCGATACTCCTCTCAGTCTGGCCAAGATCTCTGCCTGGGCCGTGCATCTCTATACGGCGATGGGCCTGGTGATCGCGGGCAGCATCATCTATTGCCTGGTGAGCGACGATCCCGATCGCTTCCATCAGGCGTTCGTCCTGATGCTGGTCGCGACGATCATCGACGCCACCGACGGTTTCTTTGCGCGCAAGGTGCGGGTGAAAGAGGTGCTGCCCGGCTTCGACGGGCGGCGATTGGACGACATCACCGATTTCTTGAATTACACGTTCCTGCCGTTGTTCTTGATCTACGAGGCGGGGCTGTTGCCCGCGGGACAGCAGGCGTGGCTCTTCGTGCCGCTCGTGGCCAGCGCCTACGGATTCTGCCAGGTCTCGGCCAAGACCGACGACGGGTTCTTCCTCGGTTTCCCCTCGTACTGGAATCTCGTCGCGTTCTATTTGTACGCAATGCAGCCGCCGGGCTGGGTGACGGTGGCCCTTTTGATGATCCTCTCGCTGTTGACGTTTATTCCGATGCGGTACCTGTACCCCTCGCAGCCGGGCCGGCTGAACCGGCTGTCGCTGCTGCTGGGCGCGGTGTGGGCGATCTTGCTGGTGCTGATCCTGTGGGTGGCGCGAGACGAGCCGCTGCACAACGGTCGAGGGCGGAGCCTGACCAACGTCTCGCTCTTCTACCCGGTGTACTATCTGCTCGCGTCCTGGATCGTCAGCGCCCGCTATTGGCACGCCCGGCGCCTGAAGCAGCGCGGACTCGAGCCGTGATGCTCAACGGCGCTGGGCCAGGAAGTACAGCCCGGTGAAGATCTTCGTATCGACCGGCTTGCCGGCGGCTTCGAAGTCGCGGAGCCGCGCGGTGATCTCGGCCAGCGGCACCTCGTGGACGACGATCTCTTCGTGCTCGTCGCCGCCGCCGTCGTGGCGACGCTCGAGTCCGCTGGCGAGCAGGAACGTCACCACTTCGTCGGCCAGCCCTGCCGTGGTGGGCCCGGTCGCCAGTTCCTCGAAGCGGGCCGCCTGAAATCCGGTCTCTTCCAGCAGCTCGCGTTCGGCCGCGGTGACGAGTGCCTCGTGCTCTTGCCCCTGAATGTCCCCAACGAGCCCGGCGGGAAGCTCGATGACATACCGCGCCAGGGGGACGCGATACTGCTCCACCAGCACCAACTTGTCGTCCAGGGTCACGGCGACGATGACGACCGCGCCAGATGTGTTGACCCGCTCCACGAACTCCCATGGGCCCCGTTGGGCGAGTCGCAGGAACTTGCCCTCGGCCAGCGTTTCGACGGGCAGCGATTCGAGCGGATGACGATCCATGCGGCACGACAAGTTGGCGACGCGGCGGCGGGCGACTCAAGAACGGCAGCCGCATCATAGGCCGACCGGGACGCCCTTTCCAAGTGCTCCGCGGCCGGAGCTCATTCCTCGGCGACTCTCGCGCGGCGCGGCGATTCGCCCGGCACCACGAGCAGACCACGCCGCTCCTCACCCCGGAGGATCATCAGATCGACCGGCGTGCCGATCCGCTCGGCCGTCAGTTGGCGATGCAGATCGTCGATGTCGGTGACCGTGCGCCCGGCGAACCCGAGGATCACATCCGAAACGTCGAGCCCCGCGGCAGCGGCCGGACTGTCGTCGTCGACCTGCACGACGAGCACTCCCGTCGCCGATTCCAGCTCATGAGCGCGGACCATCGCCCGGGGAAGCTCGACCTTTTGACCGGCAATCCCCAGGTAGGCGCGGCGCACCAGTCCGTGCGAGATCAACTGCTGCGCGACGAACCTGGCGGAGTTGACCGCGATCGCAAAGCAGATTCCCTGCGCCGGCAGAATCATGGCCGTGTTGACGCCGATCACCTCGCCGCGCGAGTTGACGAGCGGTCCGCCAGAATTGCCGGGGTTGAGCGCGGCATCGGTTTGCAGCACGTTGTCGATGAGGCGGCCCGAGCCCGAGCGGAGCGAGCGTCCCAGAGCGCTGACGACGCCGGCCGTGACCGAGGTTTGAAAGCCGAGCGGGTTGCCGATGGCGATCGCCAGTTGGCCGACGCGCACCGCGTGCGAGTCGCCGAGCTGTACGATCGTCAGGTCGCTCGCCGAAACCCGAATCACCGCCAGGTCCGAATCGGGGTCGTCCCCCACGAGCGTCGCCTCCAGGCGGCGGCCGTCTCCCAGGGCAACCTGAATCTCGTCGGCCCGATGGACGACGTGGCTGTTGGTCAGGATGAATCCGTCAGGCGTAAAGACGAAGCCCGAGCCGGAGCCGCTCGGCCGGCGGCGGCGCGCGTAGCGCGGCCCCATGGGACCGCGCTGCCTGTGGCGGACTTCGATGTTGACCACCGCGGGGCTGACCCGTTCGGCCGCTTGGATCACGGCCCGCGAGTAAGCGTCGAGCAGCGCCAGATCGTCAGGGGTGCTCGCCGGCGCCGGCGGATTTGGGTCGGGCGGCAAGTTTGGGTCGGCCGGATGGCTGAGTCGGTACGTCCGCGCGTCGATCGGGCGAATCATTCTGAGTCTCCTCCTGGGGAGTCATAGCGCGCCGCGAGGGCACACCCAATTGATTCGCCGACAGGCTCGATTTGGCAAGTACGAACGATCGGGTATGGTAGTTACCAACGAGTAAGTACCGTGCTGTCTCCTGTTTCGATTCCGAACCAGCGGGAGTTCACGATGCCCCCAGCTCCGAACATCCTCGACCAGGGGTGCCCCGCGCAGCAGGCGCTGGCGACGATTGCCGACAAATGGGCGGCGATCATCGTCTATGCGCTGGCGTCGGGTACCAAGCGATTCGGTGAATTGCAGCGTTCCATCGGCGGCGTCTCGCAAAAAATGCTGACGCAAACACTCCGCAACCTCGAACGCGATGGATTGGTGGAGCGGACTGTGTTTCCGGTCGTTCCGCCGCGCGTGGAATATCGCCTCACCCCGCTCGGAAATACGCTGCGCGAACCCTTGAGCGCGTTGTGCCATTGGGCCGAGCAGCACATGGGCGAAGTCCAGGCGGCCCGGGCGCGATACGCCCAGCACGAGCCCGTCGAGACGGAGGCGGAAGCCGCGCAATCCGCGCCAATCCATGGAGAGTCACCCATGAATCGCCCGAGAGGTCGATAGAGCGCATGCCCGAGTCGTCGCAGGCCGCCGCGCAACTGGTACTCGCCCTGGCGATTATTGCCGGGGCGATTGTCGCGGTATTTCGCCGAATCGACGTCCGGCTGGCGATCGGCGGAGCGGGACTGCTGCTGGGAATCGTCAGCGGCAGCCCCGCGGCTGTCGTGCGGGCCTTCATGGCCTCGTTTGTCGATCCCAAGACAGTCATCCCCATCTGTTTTGCGATGGGATTCGCTTTCGTGCTCAAAGAGACCCGTTGCGACCAGCACCTCGTACAATTGCTGGTCGTGCCACTGCGGCGTGCGCGGCTGCTCGTGGTTCCGGGAACCGTGCTGGTCGGTTTTCTGGTCAACATCCCAATCGTCAGCCAAACCGGTACCGCCGCTTCGGTGGGACCGGTATTGATTCCGTTGCTGTTCGCGATGCGTGTCGCCCCGGTCGCTGCCGGCGCGGCGCTGCTGATCGGCTGCTCGATCGGCGGCGAACTGATGAACCCTGGCGGCACTCAATATGGCGCCATCACCAAGGGGATCCTTGCCGCCACCGGCAGCGAGGTGAGCCAGGTTGAATGCGTCGAGGCGACTCAGGGCTTGAACTTGACTCAGCTCATGGTGGCGACGCTCGTGCTCACCGGGGGATGGCTCTGGAGCGAGCAGCGGGCGGGAAAGGCGCGCCCGACTGCCGCACTCGATCCGATCGCCGACGAGGAACCGTTTCGCATCAACTACGCGAAGGCCCTGGTTCCGGTGCTGCCGCTGGTGTTGTTGTTTCTTGTTTCACCCCCCACCGGCATTTTCGAGCTACCGGCGGAATGGTTGGTGGGCCAAGGGGAGGACGCGGGGCTCTTTTCCAGCCGACTCGTGGGGGCCGCGATGCTGGTGGGCTTCGTGGTGGCGACGGCGATCTCGTTGCTGTTCGATCGGGGAAGCGTCGTCTCGCCCGCCACGCGCGCATTTTTCGACGGGCTGGGCTTCGGTTTCCGCGAGATCATCTCGATCATTGCGGTGGCCGCCTGTTTCTCCGAAGGGGTGCTGCAGGTCGGCATCGGCAAGCTGATTCAACACGGCGTGACGCTCATGCCGCAATTGCTCCTGCCGGTCGCCGGTTATCTGACGATGGCCTTCGCCGTGCTCTGCGGCTCGGGCATCGCGGCCACGAAGGGATTGTTCGACGTCTTTGCCGCATCGGCCCTGCAGCACGGGTTCGACCCGCTGGAAGTGGGGGCCGTGATGGCGATTTGCGCTGACGCGGGTAGAACGATGTCGCCCGTCGCGGCCGTGACGCTGATGTGCGCCCGGCTCACCGGAACCGAGCCGCTCGAGTTGGTGAAGCGCGTGGCGCCGCCGCTCGTCGCTGGAGTTTCGGCGGCGATTCTCGTGGCGATCGTCCGCAGCTAGCAGCGCGACCAGTTGCGGTGCGCATCGGACAGCCCGCGCGCCACCACGTCTTGCTAGCACTCAGCGAGTTTGCCGATTGTCGTGATCGTGCGGGCTGTTCCCGCCGATCAAGTATGAATCGCCACAGCCCGGCTCGCGCTGCGCACATCGCCAGCACCGGGAACTCGGATGGCGATCTTTCCAGCGGAAGGCCATCGCGTGCCAGCAGAACCGCAAAGCGCCGCTTCGATCGGCTCCCAGGTCCGCGCTGCAGAGTCACCGGCGACGGAGAGTCGCCCGCGGCTGCGGATCTACCCTCCTTCGGCCCCGCCGCCGGTCGATATCCGAGGACTTCACGTCAACGACCGCGCCTGGATGTGGCCCCACACGCTAACGACGCTGGCGTACGCCGCCGCCCTGGTGGGTGGGCTTTGGACCTGGCAGCAGGGATACTGGCCGCTGACAGTCGCCTGTTGGTTGCTGGGAGCGCAGCTCGGTCACATGAAGTTGATCGCGCTGCACGAATCGGCTCACGGCACTCTCAACGCCCATCCGCTGCGTAACGAGGTCCAAGGGCTGGCCGTGGCATCGATGATCCTGGTGCCGCTGAGCGCGTTCCGCTATGTACACAGCCAACACCACGCGTACCTCGCCACGCCGCGCGATCTTGAGCTCTGGCCTTACGTGAATCCCGAAACGCCTCGCTGGGTGCGCATTCTGGCGGTCGCGGCGGAGTTGACAATCGGATACTTCTACACGCCGGTGATCTTTCTGCGGGGGGTGCTGGTCGGAGAGAACCTACCGCCGCGCGAGCGCCGCCGCATCTGGATCGAGTACGCCGCCATCGCCGCCACCTGGTGCGTGGTGTTGCCGGTCGTCGCCTGGCACGGCTGGTGGACCGAACTGGCCGTTCTCTACCTGGTCCCGTCGATTCTCTCCGGCAATCTGCAATCGCTCCGCAAGTTCACCGAACATCTGGGTTTGCTCGGCAGCTCGATTCTCGAGACCACGCGCACGGTCGTCGATCCTTCGCTCATCGGAACCACCTTCTCCGAGGCGATGCTCCACATCGACCACCACGCCACGCACCATCGCTGGGCCAAGATGCCGCACTACAATCTGCCGCTGGCAACTCCGGCCGTCTACGAGGGGCAACCCCGGCACCTGCCGTTATTCTCAAGCTATGCTGCGGCGATGCTCGACATGGCCCGCTCGCTAGGGAATCCGCGCATTGGCCGGCAATGGCTGGCGCCGCAGAGCCCGCGGCTGGCAACCGAGCCGGAACTCGCCCGAGCGCGGGCGGCCTGAGCCGCATGGGTCGGTCTGGCGGCGCCGCCGGTGGGAAATCCTGCGAGGACCTCGCGCACAGCCGCGCAGTCGCCAAGCGGATGAGCGGCATCTCTCCCCGGCTCCCCAAGTTCTTCGCGCGTGCGCGCCTTGACGCGCGATCGCGTTCCTCCGTCATTTCCAGCGATTTGCCGGCCGGTTCGCGGTTTGGTAGGCTGCTGACCGCCCGACATTAGACGTCTTTTCCACTATGGCCGGTCGCGGCCCTGGTCCGAGTTATCCTGGGGGATCTTGCCCGTATGTCGCAGAGCATCAAAGAGCGTTGGAATCTGACGGGCAAGGTGGCCATCGTCACCGGCGCGAGCAAGGGGATCGGGGAAGAGATCGCCCGGGGATTGGCCGAATGTGGGGCCAAAGTCGTGGTCAGCAGCCGCAAACAGGAAGCAGTCGATCAGGTCGTGGCCGACTTCAAGAAGCTGGGCTACGAGGCGGCCGGAATCGCGGCCCATGTCGGGGACGCCGCCGCGCGGAAGAACCTCGTCGAGCGGACGATCGAGCACTTTGGCGGTGTCGACATCCTGGTCAACAACGCCGCCACGAATCCGGTCTTCGGCCCGACGCTCGACACCGACGAATCGGTGTTCGACAAGATCATGGATGTGAACCTGAAAGCCCCCTTCGAGCTGGCCAAGCTGGTCTTTCCCAGCATGCGCGAGCGCGGGGGCGGGTCGATCATCAACATCTCCAGCATCGGCGGCATCAGCCCCGAGCCGATGCTCGGTATCTACAGCGTGAGCAAGGCGGCGCTGCTGAGCCTGACCAAGGTGCTGGCCAAGGAATGGGGACCGGCCGGCGTGCGCGTCAACGTGATCTGCCCGGGACTGGTGCAAACCAAGTTCAGCCAGGCCCTGTGGGTCGACCCCTCGGTGCTCAAGCATTTCACCGATGAGCTGCCAATCGGGCGCATGGCTCAGCCCGAGGAAATGGCGCCGCTGGCCGTCTTTTTGGCCAGCCCCGGAGCGTCGTATTGCACCGGCGGCATCTTCGTCGCCGACGGTGGACACACGATCTAACCCACAGTTCGGGCATTCGTCAGCATGAGCACCCTGTGGGTTGTCCGGCACGGGCAAGCTTCGTTCTTCGAGGCCGACTACGATCGCCTCTCAGCCGTTGGCGAAGAGCAGGCGCGCCGGCTCGGCTGGCAATGGGCACGACGGAAGCTGGTTTTTGATCAGGTCCATTGCGGCCCGCGAGTTCGCCACGCCGAGACCGCGCGACTGGCTGGCGAACAACTCGCCGCCGCCGGGCTCCCCTGGCCAGCCGTGGTCGCCTCGCCAGATTTTGACGAGTACGCGGCCGAAGCGGTCCTCAAAGTAGCGCTGCCGGGCTTGATCGAGCGTGATGAGCAGATTCGCACGCTGCAGGAAAAAGTCACGGCGTCGCGCGACCGCCCCGAGACGCTGCGGAACTTTCAACGGCTCTACGAAGTAGTGATCGGCAGGTGGGTCCGCGGCGAGCTCCCCCTGGACGACGTTGAGCCTTGGCACGAGTTCCGGTCGCGGGTCGTGCGGGGACTGGAACGGATCGCC
>JAEUIK010000511.1 GCA_016793185.1 Planctomycetaceae bacterium
CGGCCGCCAGCGAGGAGACATTGATGATGGATCCCCCTTGCTGTTCGCGCATCACCGGCAGGACGTGTTTGGCCGCCAGGAAAGCTCCCTTCAGATTGACGTCCAGGATCTGATCCCAGGCCGAGGCCGCCAGCCGCGTGAGCTCGTCGTCGCTGGTGGCAATGCCCACGTTGTAGTGGAGGACGTCAATCCGACCGAAAGCGACGAGGCATTCATCGGCCATGCGCGCGCAACTTCCCTCGTCGGTCACGTCGCCGATAAAGATCTGGGCCAGACCCTGCTCGCGCTCGATCAGCTGTTGGGTCTCGCGCACCGAAACCGGATCGCGGTCGACCAGGAGCACGCGGGCCCCCTCGCGGGCGAAGAGGATGGCCGTAGCGCGTCCGTTGCCGATCGTATCGCCGGCGGTCTGGCCCGCACCCACGACAATGGCCACTTTGCCTGCCAGCCGCATGAAGCACCTTGGAGGAAGAGGTTCTGACCGGCTCTGGCCCGCGCAGGGCCGGGCGACGGAGTCGTACCGCCAGGCCGAGTTGTTACATCCGCCAGGCGAATTTGCAACTCAGGCCGAGGGTGATGATGCGGTGCAGCAGTTCGTCGTAGGACCAGCCCACCGCTTCGGCCGACTCGGCAAAGTCCTCGCCGTAGGAGAGGTTCGGGTTCGGATTGGCCTCGAGCACGTAGGCTCGTCCATCCTCGCCCAGGCGGAGGTCGATGCGGGCATAGCCAGTCAGAAAAAGCGCGCGATAGGTGCGCAGGCACTGCTTGGTGATGGCTGCCCTGAGATTGTCGGGCAGATCGACCGAGGCGGCGGTTTCGACGCCGAGTTTCTCCTGGTACTCATAGTCCCATTTCACTTTGGCCGTGGCGATCAAGGGGACCTTGTCGGACTTGGTGAACTTGAGCTCCCAGATCGGCAAGGCCTTGAGCCGCTGATTGCCGAGGATCCCGACGTACAGTTCGCGTCCCTTGATGTACTCTTCGACCAGCGCGTCGGACTTGACGTGTTCGTGAATGAACTCGACGCGATCCTTGAGCTTTTCGTCGCTGGTGACGATCGAGGCCTGCGAAATCCCTAGCGACGCCTCCTCGCTGGCCGATTTGACCAGCAAGGGGTAATTCAGCCGGCGGGGTGGCTGTACGCTGCGCTTCAGCGGGTACACCACAAAGCGCGGGGTCAGGATGCGATGGTAGGCGAGGATCTGCTTCGAGAGAAACTTATCGTGCGCCAACAACAGGCCGCGCGGGTTGCAGCCCGTGTAGGGCTGCCGCAAGAGTTCCAGATAACTGACGACGTGCTGGTCGTAGACGGCGACGCCGTGGAATTCCTCGAGCAGGTTGAAAGTGATGTGCGGCTTGAACTGCTCGATCTCCTTGCGGATCTTGCCCAGGTCGTCCCAGACCCCGACGGGCTGCACTTCGTGTCCCATCTCGCGCAGCGTATGCACCACGTCGAACTCGGTCTTCCACTCCTGGATTTCCTTGTCGCTGTAGCCTTCGAGGCTATCCGGCGGCACGAGATCCTCGTGAACCAGAACCGAGATACGAAATTTTTTCTTGCGCCGGAATTTCTTCTTGGCGGCATTCACAGGGCTACCCGATGGGTTCCACCTTGCAGGTAGTGCATCGTCTGCGACGTAACGAGCGCCGAGGCGGCGCGCAGCGTTTCGCGCGGCGATCGGGCGACCCGCAGGTTCAACTCGCGGCACCGCTGGGTGATCTCACGCAGAATGTGCTCGATCGTATGGGGGTAGTCGCCGGCGTGCTCGGCGGCCCGACGCCGCAGCTCGACGCGGTGGGCCCGCAGAAAACCCGCGGCCGTCGGCAGACGAGCGGAGCCACGGTCGTTGGTGAACACCTTGAGCAGTTGGCGGTCGTAGGTGCTTGGCAATTCCATGCCATAGTACTCGCGCTTCTGGGCGTAGTGTTCGCCGAGCGTCTTCTTGATGGTCCGCAACGGTTCGACCTGCTCGCGCGTCGCGACCAGCGGAGCACGCGCGCCGACTTCCTCCATCAGTTCCGCCACGTACTCCAGTTTCTTCAAGGCGGGCCATTGGGCATAGGCCGATCTCCAGTTGGAACGCGGCTTGAGCCACACGGCGAATGTCTCGGCAAAATCTTCCGCCGGGTGAGCTTGCGCGTAACAGGGCTCGAGATGCAGGACGAACTTTCGGCTCGAGGGCTTGGGCGAGTAATGCTCGGGATACGGCGCCGTGTATCGCCCGAACAGCTCGCGGTACCGCCGTCGCCGGTGCAGGCGATACGCGGTGTCGAGCGCGTGGCCTGCTTCGTGACGGAGGATTCGCATGCACCACTCCTCGGTGCCACCCTCCACTTCGAGCATCTGTTTGCGTTCGAGCCGAGCCAGTCGGGGATGCGCCAGGTAGAACGGGATGGCAATGCCCGGTATGCCGTCGGGCGAGAACCATTCTTCCGATAACCAGAAATGGGGGCGAAAGCGAACTCCGCGCTCCGCCAGCTCCTCGTACAGGCGCTCGATCCGCGCGGCCATGGCCGTCTTCTCGATCCGCAGACCGAGATCGCAGATTCGCCAGGCGAGGAGTTCATCGTCGGGCAACTGCGACCAGCGACGGACGTTCGCCCCTCGTTGCGGCCGCGTGACGCGCTGGAATCCATTGAGTTCGTGGGGCGACTTCACGATCCGACTGCTCAAGCTCCGGGCCATGGCGGCAGGTGAGCCGACAACTGGTACTCTCCCCTAGGATAGCACTTGCCGCGGGCTGTCGAAGCCCGAGAACCGGACGATCGGGACGGCGACGACCCCGGCCGCCCGGGGGCCGCGCGGGACTTCTGCAGGATCGGCGTAGCGAGGCTGTCGAGAGTTGCGGCATTTTCGGCGCAGCAGCTGGCCGAAAAAACCACGTCCGTGGGGGTGCATAGAACACCCAATCCGGCCGGGCAGGAGTGGAACCAGCGGGCGAATCCTCGGAGACCGACGCATCGCGTCGCACGCGGGAGGCTCGGAAACGCCCCTTCGGTGCCGGCGATCGGGTCTGCCCGGAGAGGCTCTCCGCGGCGGCCCTTCGATTTAGTAGGCGCGCCCAAATTGGGCAAGTATACTGACAAACCTTGCCCGGCCGCCCGCAATTCAGAGAGGGAAATGTGGTGCTGGCTCTCGGCTAGCTCACGTACACCGGGCGACGTAACTATTTCGGGCGGCACACGTTCTGGTAGCCGGTGTACTCACCGCGATGCGTCAAATCTTCCAATACCACCCGGTGGTGGGCTACACGTTCGTGCCGGAAGTCCGGGCCCGGATTCCGCACGAAACCGGCGGGTACCTGGTCCGCGCCAATCGAGCGGGATTTCGCGCCGATCGCGACTTCGTACCGCAGCGGACACCAGGGCTGCGGCGGGTTCTCCTGTTCGGCGATTCCTTCACCGCGGGGGATGGCGTCTCCAACGGGCAGCGCTACGCCGACCGGCTCGAGCAGGAAGTCGATCGTCTGGAGGTCTACAACTTTGGCCTGCCCGGCTCGGGGACTGATCAGCAATACCTCGCCTACCGCGAATTCGCCCAGGGGATCGAGCATGATGTGCTGATCATCGCCGTCCTGGTCGAGAACATCCGGCGAATCGTCTCGGCCTATCGCGAATATCTCAACGACCAGGGAGAGCCGGTTCTCTACGCCAAGCCCTACTACCTGCTGGAGGGGAACGAACTGGTCCTCAAGAACAACCCGCCGGCCAAGGACCCGATTCCCAAGGCGGAGTTCGATCGTGACGCCGGCGAGCAGGTCGACCAGGGGGGCCGTTTTCTTGGTTTGCGGAAGCTGGTGATCGCCGCTGGACTCAAGGGCATCGCGCAGAAGATCACCCGCTATCAGCCCGTGCCCGAGTACAACTCGCCCGACGACCCTGCCTGGCAGCTCATGCGGGCGATTCTGGTTCGCTGGATCGGCAGTCACCCGCGACCGGTGGTGGTGATGCCGATCCCGCTTTACCATTTTGTCGAGCAAACGAGCAATCCGGACGCCTACCGCGAGCGCTTTCGGGAGTTGGCCCGCGACACAGGCTGTACCTTGCACGATCCGCTGGCCGATCTGCTGGCGTACTCGGCCGAAGAGCGCCGAGCATTTCGCTTCGAGAAAGACATCCATCCCACGCCGGCTTATCATGCGGCGTTGGCCAAATCCTTGGCGGTAACGGTGCGCCGACTGCTTCCCGAGACGACCCCCTAAAGGTGCCGCCCGACGGCGCCCAGCGTTGGAGAGCGAGGACGAATTGAGCAAGACCATTCTCGGCATCTCGGCCTTCTATCACGATTCGGCGGCGGCCGTCGTGCGCGACGGCGAAATTGTCGCCGCGGCGCAGGAGGAGCGCTTCAGCCGGAAGAAGCACGACCCGCGCTTTCCCCGGCACGCCGTCAACTACTGCCTGGAAGAGGCCTTCGTCGAACCCAGCGAGCTCGACGCAATTGTCTTCTACGACAATCCGGTGCTGACGCTGGATCGTGTCGTCAAGAGCTGCCTGACCGCCGGCTCCGGCGCGCTCGACCAGTTCGAGACGGCCGCGCGCTCGCTGCTGGGCGTCAAGGTCTGGATCCAGGACTATGTCCGGCAGACGGTGGGATCGCTCGGCAAAGAAGGGCGGCTGCTCTTCACCGAACACCACATGTCGCATGCCGCCTCGGCCTTCTATCCATCGCCGTTTCACGAGGCCGCCATCCTCGTGGCCGATGGCGTCGGCGAGTGGGCGACCACCACCCTCGGCGCCGGCCGCGAGAACCAGGTCGAACTGTTCCAGGAGATCGATTACCCGCACTCCCTGGGGTTGCTCTACAGCGCCTTCACCTCGTTCTGCGGGTTCAAGGTCAACTCGGGCGAGTACAAGCTGATGGGGTTGGCGCCGTACGGCCAGCCGCACTACGCCGACAAGATTCTGGAGCACCTGATCGACGTCCGGCCCGATGGTTCCTACCGCCTCGACATGCGGTACTTCGGGTACCTCGACAGCCACAAGATGACCAACGAGCGGTTCCATGAGCTGTTCGGCGGACCGCCGCGCGAGGCCGAGTCGAACATCACGCGGCGCGAAATGGATCTGGCCGCGTCAGTCCAAGTGGTGCTCGAAGAGGTCATGCTCAAGATGGCCCGCCACCTCCGCGAGCGGACCGGCCTGTCGCAGCTCGTGCTGGCCGGCGGCGTGGCGCTCAACTGTGTGATGAACGGCAAACTGCTCCGCGAAAAGATCTTTGACGAACTTTGGATCCAGCCTGCGGCCGGCGACGCGGGGGGATCGCTGGGGGCCGCGCTGATGGCCCACTACCACTATTTCGGCGGCCAGCGCAAATACAATCCGACCGGGCGCGACTCGCAGCACGGCAGTTACTTCGGCCCGGCCTACTCGGTCCACGAGACCAAGGCCTTGTTGGACCGCAAGGGCTACCCCTACGAGCACGTCCCCGATCCCGAGCAGCGCGCGGCAAAAATCGCCGCCGAACTGGCAGCCGGCAAAATTGTCGGTTTTTGCTCGGGGCGCATGGAGTTCGGTCCGCGGTCCTTGGGGGCACGCTCGATCATCGGCGATCCGCGCCGCGTCGATATGCAGCAAGTGATGAACCTCAAGATCAAGTACCGCGAGTCATTCCGGCCCTTTGCGCCGGCCGTGCTGCTGGAGGATGTCGCGGAATACTTCGACCTGCACTGCGAAAGCCCCTACATGCTCCTGGTCGACCAGGTGCAGCCCCAGCGCCAGCGCGCGATGGATTGGGCCAAGTTTCGCTCGGGCGACGACAACATGCTGGAGGTGATCAGCCAGCCGCGGTCGGATATTCCCGCGGTGACGCACGTCGACTACAGCGCGCGGGTGCAAACGGTCCACCCGGACGACAATCCCGAGTTCGCGCGGGTGTTGCGCAAATTCAAGGAGCTGACCGGCTGCAGCGTGCTGGTCAATACGTCCTTCAACGTGCGTGGCGAGCCCATCGTCTGCACGCCGCAGGATGCGTACCTCTGCTTCATGCGGACGGAGATCGATCTCCTGGTGCTCGACGAGTGCCTGCTCCACAAGTCGGCGCAGCCGGCGATGGAAGACAGTCAGGACTGGAGGAAAGAATATGAGCTGGACTGAGGCCGAGGCGACGGCGCACTTGCGGGCGCTGTTTCTCGAGCAAATGTTGCCGGCCGCGACGGTCGGGGGAAAGCCCCAGGCTTGCTTCCCGCTGGGAGCGGATCCGGCCGCGCCGACGTACTATATCGAACGCCAGAAACCCTCGATGAATCGCGAGGATTTTCTCGTCCGCACCGCGGCGGGTGGAGACGATCCGATCGTGGCTCTGGGCGAGCTGTGGTCCAGCCAGGGACTGGATCGGCTCGCCGCCCTGGCGCCCCAGCTGGCTGCGGCCGCCACGGCGCTGCGACAGATCGAGAAGCCCGCGGACGACGTTTCGCCGTTTATTTACGTCATGTTCTAAGAACTCGGCGCCGTTTTTGGGGGGGCTGCCGTGTCGCAGGGACACACGCAATTGAAGTGGCGCCTCGCGCGCATGCTGAATTTGACGGGCGTTTCGCCGCTGTTGGTGGCCGCCGAGAACTGGCGGCACCGCGGTAGCATTCGCGCGATCAACTGCCATGCTACGCCCGCAGCTTATCGCGACACCTTCGAGCGGCAACTCGAGTATTTTCAGCAGCACTACTGCGACTGCACGCTCGACGACTTGACCGCTTTCATGAATACGGGGCGGTGGGACAAGCCCAAGCCCGGGCTGATCATCACCTTCGACGACGGGCTGGCCAGCAACTACCGAGTGGCGCGCTACCTGCTCGAGCAGTACGGCTTCACCGGCTGGTTCTTTCTGCCGACGCAGTTTCTCAGCACTCCCCCCTCCGAGCAGCCCGAGTTCTGCGAAGACCACATCATTTACGTCGGCCACGAGTTGCGCGATCCCGAGGCGCGCGAGCGGTTGGCCATGACTTGGGACGAAGCCCGCACGCTGGCCCGCAAACATGTCATTGGCAGCCACACCCGCTGGCATTGCCGGATGCTCCCGTCGCTGCCGGAGGAGAGGCTGCGGGACGAGATTTTCAGCTCGCGCCGGATACTCGAGGAGCAACTCGGAGTGCCGATCCGGGTCTATTGCTGGGTGGGAGGCGAAGCGGGCACTTACAATCCGACCGCCGCCCGCCTGATTCGCGAGGCCGGCTACGAATTCGCCTTCGTCACCACGTCGGCGCCGATTCTACCCGGCCACGATCCCTACCAGCTCCACCGCACCAATGTCGAGCCCAACTGGGAAATCGATCAGGTACGGTTTCAACTCTCCGGGCTGGTGGATTTCCTCCATCGCAAGAAGCGCCGCGAGGTCGCCTCGCTCACCGGGTCGCGCTCCTCCTAGATCTCCTGAGCAGCATCGGGATCAGCCGCCGGCGTACACGGCATTGGCGGCGGCCACGCTCGCCCCGTGTGCGAACTTGTGACCCGCTTCCTGCAAGAGCAGTTCCAGCGCTCCCAGGAGCTGCAGCACGTTGCTCTCGCGGCTTCCGTGACCCATGAGGCCGATGCGCCAAACCTTGCCCTTGAACGCGCCGAGTCCGCCGCCAATCTCGATTCCGAAGCGGTTCAGCAACGCGCTGCGGACCTGGAGATCGTCGACGCCGGCGGGAATCCTGACGGCGTTCAGCTGCGGCAGTTCGCGTCCAGCCTGGGTGGTGTATTCGATGCCGATCGCCGCCAGGCCCGCCTTCAGGGCGCGATGATTGCGCAGATGCCGTGCCTGGGCCGCATCCAGGCCCTCCTCGTGCAGAATTCGGAGAGCTTCGTACAGCGCGTAGGTCATGTTGATCGGCGCCGTGTGATGGTAGACCCGCTCGGAGCCCCAGTATTGCGCGAGCATCCCGACGTCGAGATACCAGCTCTGCACCTTCGTTTTCCGCTGGAGAATGACCTCGACCGCGCGGGGGCTGAACGAAGCGGGAGCCAGGCCCGGCGGGCAGCTCAGGCACTTTTGCGTCCCCGAGTAGATGGCGTCGATCCCCCACCGATCGACCTCGACGGGAATGCCTCCCAAAGCGGTCACCGCGTCGACGAGCAGCAGTGCGCCGGCGTCGTGGACCAGCTTCGAGATCTCCTCGAGCGGCTGCCAGGCGCCGGTCGACGTTTCAGCCTGGACGATTCCGACGACCTTGGGCCGGGCCTTGACCAGCGCGTCTTTCAGATCGGCTGGCTCGAAGACCTCGCCCCAGGGGCGTTCGACGCGCGTCACGCGCGCCCCGGCCCGCTCGGCGACGTCCACCATCCGCCCGCCGAAGACGCCGTTCACGCACACCACCATCGAATCGCCGGGCTCGATCAGGTTGACGACGGTGCTCTCCATGCCGGCCGAGCCCGTCGCGCTGATGGCCAGCGTCAAGGGGTTCGCCGTGCGGAACGTGGCGCGCAGCATCTGCTGCATGTCGTTCATCAGGCTCAGGTAGTAGGGGTCGAGATGCCCAACCGTGTTGGCCGCGAGCGCGCGGAGCACGCGGGGGTGAATGTCGCTGGGGCCAGGCCCCAGCAAGGTTCGGACGGGCGGATTCAGCGACGGCGGAAGTTCGCTCACAGTGCATGCACCTATTCGAATTCAAAAGGGTTTGCGCTGCCCCCGGTTCGCTCTGTGCGCTGGGGGCCGAAGATCGAAGAAAGGAGCCCCGCGTTCGAGTTGCTTGTTCTCGGATGACTTACCCTCTAGGCCGGCGGCTGCTCCTGCACCAGCCGGCTGATCTCCTTGAACTCGGGCGTGCCCGACGCCTCGCACCACTCGAACATCGCTGCTTCGGTGGTGGTCAGGGTGGCGCCGGCCGATTCCATCCGGCGGAAGGCGGTCTCGCGATCGATGTCGTAGCGGGCGCCGACCGCGTCGACCGCCAGGTAGACGCGAAAGCCAGCCGCCAGCAGGTCGTGGACCGTCTGCTGCACGCAAACGTGGGCTTCGATCCCCACGACCAGGATCTTGCCGATTCCGCGCCCATCGAGACCGGCAAACAGCTCGCCGCAAGCGCCGCAGCTGAAAGCTGTCTTGTCGGGCATCGGGCCGATCCGTTCGGCCAGGACGGGCACCGTGGGGCCGAGTCCCTTGGGGTACTGTTCGGTCCCCAGTGCCGGCACGCCTAGCAGCTTGGCGGCGTCGAGCAGCCGGCGGATGTTCCAGATGATCCGCTCGTGACCGGGGACCAACGTGATCAGCTTGCCCTGGACGTCGACGACCAGCAGAGCGGTGTCGCGGCGCGACATCAGCTCGGGACTGCGCGGCAGTGCGGAAGTGGTGTGCATGCCGCTCAGCATACCGAACCGTCCCTGGGGGGACTAGCGGCGCGGCACTCTGGGAGTTGTTCAGAGGGCGCCTCTGCGGAGCGGTCCCGCGGCAACCGGCCCCGGTGGATGCGACGAACGCCAGACCTGCTGCCGATCAAGTACCGTTCGCAGACGCCATCGGGAGCCATTCGAATGCGTCGACCCGACGTAACTTGTGCTATTGTGAAGGTTCCGACCCGGGGGGCGGGGAATCCAGCACAGTCGCCAATAGTTCCTCGGGCTGAGCGAATGCCTGCTGGAGCGGCGCCCGGGCCAACCCAACGGCAAAACAACGTCGCTCGACTCACGCGACTGGCGATACAATAGAGTACAGTTACGCGCACAGGTGCCGGGAGGTCGGGGCGGCGCCGGAATGCGCCGCGGCAGGGGTCACGGGCTGCGATGGACGACTCTTTGAGTAATCCGCTGGGGGGCGGGCCGCTCGACGCGACGGTCGAGACCGACGCGCCCGGCCTGAGCAGTTCGGCGACCCACGCCCGGCCCAAGGTCGAGCTGGTGGCCGGCGCCCGGCCGGGACTCACCAACGAGACCATCCGGTTGCTCCGCGCTCGGCTGCGGATCGCGGCCATGATGCTCTTGATCCCCACCATCTTTTTCCTGGTGCGGACTCTGCTGTCGTCGGATCCCAACATGATTGGCGGCGGGCTGATCATCGGGTATCGGATCTTCGTGCTCGTCATGCTCGTGGGGGCGAACGCCCTGCTCTTCAGCCGCATCTCGATGAGCCTCTCCGAACTGCGCGCGATCGAGGTGGCGGTCTTTGGACTCCCCTGCGTGTTGTTCCTCCTGCTCAACTACGGAATGCTTCTGGGCCTGGGGACGGACTTTCGTCCTCCCGCCGCGACCAGCACGCTCACGCCCGACCGGATCCGCTACGCGGTGCTGAGCACGACCTTCATGTGGTTCGCGATGGTGACGATCTATGGAACGTTTATTCCCAACACCGTGCGGCGAGCCGCGCTGGTCCTGGGGTCGATGTGCCTGGCGCCGTTGGCCGTGATCGTGCTGACCGGCCTCGAAAACGCCGAAGTCGGTCGCATCGTCTTCTTTGACAATCTCACGCTTGCGTCGATCGGCATGGTGTTTGCCTTCGCCACCGCCCTGTACGGGTCCTACAAAGTCGGCTCGCTGCGGCGCGAGGCCTTCGAAGCCCGGCAACTCGGCCAGTATCGTTTGACCGAGCGGCTGGGCGCCGGCGGGATGGGCGAGGTCTATCTGGCCGAGCATCAACTGCTCAAACGCCCCTGCGCGATCAAGCTCATTCGGCCGAGCGATGCCGCCAATGCCAAGGCCTTGGCCCGTTTCGAACGCGAGGTGCGGGCGATCGCCCGGCTCACGCATTGGAACTCGGTTGAGATCTTCGACTACGGGCAAACGGAGGATGGCACCTTCTATTACGCGATGGAATACCTCCCCGGGCTGAGCTTGCAGGAGGTCATCGAGCGGCAGGGGCCGCTGCAACCGGCCCGCGCCGTGCATTTGTTGCGGCAGGTCTGCCAGGCGCTGAACGAGGCGCACAGGGCCGGGTTGATTCACCGCGACATCAAGCCGAGCAACATCATCGCCTCGCAACGTGGCGGCGTCTGCGACGTGGCCAAGCTGGTCGATTTCGGGTTGGCGACTTCGCCCGACGACTTCCAGGAAGTCAAACTGACGCAGGAAGGGGCGATCGCCGGCTCGCCCTTCTACATCGCCCCTGAAAGGTTTCTCGAGGACGACGAGCCCGACGCGCGGAGCGATATCTATAGCCTGGGGGGCGTGGCCTACTTTCTGCTCACGGGTCAGCCGCCGTTCCGGGGCGACGTGCCGTTGCAGATCATGATCGCCCACGCGCGCGAGCCGGTCGTGCCGCCGCGTCAAATCCTGCCGGATGTCCCCGAGGATCTCGAGGGAGTGATCCTCAAGTGCCTGGCCAAGGATCCCCAGCAGCGTTATGCCGACGCCGCGGCCCTCGAGCGCGCGCTCGGAGAGTGTGCGTGCGCCAACTGCTGGACGCAGGAGCTGGCGGCCCGCTGGTGGGTGGCCCGCCCCGAGTCGCCGGCCGTCGACACGCATGACGATCTGCCGACTGCCACCCTGACGTGACGCCGCGGCCACGCACCCCCTAGCCGCCGCGTGGGTCGTTCGCGAGAATTGGACCAGTGCTCTGGGAGCGACTCCGGTTGGCGCGGTCCCCGAAACGGGGCGACTCTGGGGACCACCGTCATCCGGCGGGAACACGCGCCCCGGGGGAAGTTCCCCTCCCGCGCAACTCGCAATACCTCTTGCACCACGGATCGTTGGATGAAGACACGCAGTACCACGATACTTTCGGTCCGGCATCGGGGAGCCGTGGCCATCGGCGGCGACGGGCAGGTGACGCTGGGCTCGGCCGTGATGAAGCACGACGCGGTCAAGATTCGTCGCCTGCTGGAAGGGCACGTGATCACCGGCTTCGCCGGCTCGAGCGCCGATGCCTTCGCCCTGCTCGAGCGGTTCGAGGCGAAGCTCAAGGATTACCCGTCGAACGTGCCCCGCGCCGCCACCGAGCTGGCAAAAGAGTGGCGCACCGACCGCGCCCTGCGCCGGCTCGAAGCCTTGTTGGCGGTGGTGGACCCCCGGCATACGTTGCTGGTGACGGGGACCGGCGACGTCATCCAACCGACCGACGGCGTGCTGGGCATTGGCTCGGGCGGAAACTACGCCGTCGCGGCCGCCCGAGCCCTGATCGCTCACTCGCAGCTCTCGGCATCCGAGATCGTCCGGCGATCGCTCGAGATCGCCGCCGGGATCGATATTTATACCAACACCTCCATCGTCATCGAGGAGCTCAAGTGCGCGACCTGACCCCGCGGCAAATCATGGGCGAGCTGGATCGGCACATTGTCGGCCAGCACGAAGCGAAGCGGGCGGTGGCCATCGCGGTCCGCAATCGTTGGCGGCGCCAGCAGCTCCCCGCGGAGATGCAGCCCGAGGTATCGCCCAAGAACATCATGATGATCGGGCCGACCGGCGTGGGGAAGACCGAGATCGCCCGCCGTCTGGCCAAGCTGACCGGCGCCCCGTTCATCAAGGTCGAGGCGACCAAGTTCACCGAGGTGGGCTACTACGGCCGCGACGTCGAAAGCATGCTCCGCGAGCTGGTCGAGAACGCGATCTCGCTGGTCCGCGAAACCGAGCGTGCCAACGTCGAGGAAGAGGCTAAACGCCGCGTGGATGAGCGGCTCCTCGACCTGCTCGCTCCCGCTCCGGCGGCCTGGGATGCCGCGCCCGACAGCCCCGACTCGCCCGATCGCTACCAGCGCACGCGCGAGAAAATGCGGGCGATGCTCGTGGCGGGCGACCTCGAGCAGCGGAAGGTCGAGGTCGTGCTCGAGCAGAAAGGGCTGCCGATGATGATCGGCGGCCTGGGAGCCGAGCAGCTCGATATCGACTTTCAGAAGATGTTCGACAAGATCATGCCCAAGTCGACCAGCCGCCGCGAGCTGACGGTGGCCGAAGCCCGGCGCGTGATCTTCGACCAGGAATGCGAGGCCCTGATCAATCCCGACAAGGTCAACGCCGCCGCGATCGAGCTGGCGGAGAACCTCGGGATCGTCTTCATCGACGAGATCGACAAGGTGACCGCTTCCGACGGGCAGCGGGGCGCCGATGTCTCGCGGCAGGGGGTCCAGCGCGACTTGCTGCCGATCGTCGAAGGCACGACGGTGCAGACGCGCTACGGGCAGATCAAGACCGATCACATCCTGTTCGTCGCCGCGGGGGCCTTTCATCGCTCGAAGCCGAGCGACCTGATGCCCGAACTGCAGGGGCGGTTCCCGATCCGGGTTGAATTGCAGGACCTGAGCGAAGCCGACTTTATCCGGATCCTCACCGAGCCTGCCAGCTCGTTGACGAAACAATACGCGGCCATGCTGGCGACCGAGGGAGTCACGCTCGAATTCGCCGCGGATGGGATCGAAGCCCTCGCGCGGTATGCGTTCCAGGTGAATCAAACCACTCAAAACATCGGTGCCCGCCGGCTCTACACGATGCTCGAGCGGCTGCTCGAGGAGTTGAGCTTCGAGGCCCCCGATATCCAGCCCGCCCGCGTCGTGGTGAATGCCGGCTACGTCGCGCAGCGTCTGGCGCGCGTGGCCGAAAACGAAGACCTGAGCCGCTACATCCTGTAGAGCCCGCTGCTACCGCGGGCGGCGCTTCGAGTCACGCTTGATCGTGGAGGTCGAGCCTGCCAGCGGAGTCAGCAGCACTGCCGACAAGGCCGCCGCGGTGACCTCAACGTCGCGATCGTCGGACGACTGGCTCGCGGACGCCGATGTCGCGGGCTGGGCCTGGGCCCCCTGATCCGTCGGACCAGTGCGACGCGCGTCCCGGCTCGGAGCCTCCAGGCGGGCGCCTGCGGCGTGCCACTGCGACACGTTGTCTTCCGACAGGGTGGTGTCCTGCGGAGCCGAATCCTCCGTGCGGGCGCCGGCCACGATCGCGTCGACGGCCATCTCGGACCCGGCGATGAGCCACTCGGACACGGCCGCATCATGGGCGTGCTCGACTTCCCGGTGCGCGCTTTGCGACGGGACGTCGTCCTGCTTGGCCGGGGCCTTGGCGTTGCGATTCTCACGCGGATTGACCGCCGCCGGATCCACCGGCGCGTCGGGCGCATTACCCTCGGCAGGCGTCAGCGGGCGATTGGTCGTCCGGGCCCCGGGAGTCCAGTGTGTTCCAACCC
Source organism: Planctomycetaceae bacterium (assembly GCA_016793185.1). Classification (GTDB taxonomy): domain Bacteria; phylum Planctomycetota; class Planctomycetia; order Pirellulales; family JAEUIK01; genus JAEUIK01. Next base: position 14,018 of record JAEUIK010000511.1, read on the forward strand.
CCGTATCGGCTCCCAGGTGATTCTCCGAATCGAAGCTGCGGAAGAAGAACGTCGAGTCCAGGTTCTGGGGCGCGATCATTTCGGTGAAGGGAAGCGTGCCCGGGTTGGGGCTGCCGAGACCCTGGCCGATGACGTTCACGCCCGGGGGGAGTCCATTGAACGCGTTGAAATTGTTGACGCCCCCGCTCGGGCTGTTCAACAACGCATTGAGATCGGCCGCGATGCCAGGGAAGGCCGCGGCATTGGCCAGGGCCTGCAGGTCATCGCCCGGCATGACATTCTCGGCAACGACCGTGACTTCCAGAGTCGCGGCGGCCGACAACCCGGTGCTGTCGGTCACCACCAGCGGAATTGCATAGACGCCCGGCGCCACGCCGGCCGGGGTCCAGGTGAGGCGTCCCGTCGCGGGATCGATGGCGACCCCCGCCGGAGCGCCGTCGCCAAGTCCATAGGTCAGCGTATCGGGTGTGTTGCTCTCGAAAATGTCCAGATCGTGGCCGCTGACCAACAGGTCCAGCACTTCGCCCGGCTGCAGCGAAACCGGCGCCAGCGGATCGATGGTCGGAGCCGTATTCTCCTCGAGAATCGATATGAAGACTGTTTGCGAAACTTCCAGGCCGTGGCTATCGCGGGCGATGACGGTGATCTCGTAGACGCCGGGTCCATCCGCCTCGCTGGTCTGCCAGATAAAGGCGCCCGAGTCCTCGTCGAGGAAGGCCCCGGCGGGGGCTCCCGCGGCCAATCGATAGGTGAAGTGATTGAGCGGCTCCGACGTATGGGCCGTGGCCGTGAAGAGCACGGTCGCGCCCTCGGTGACTTCCCGATTGGCAATCGGATCGAAGATCGGCTGCTGCTCGACGCGAACGCTGATTGTTTGGGTCGTGGTCCCGCCCTGGCCGTCGCTGACGACGACCGTGACGTTGACGGTCTCGGTGTAGTGCGTCGAGGTGGTGACGTACTGGAACAGCCCTTGCGGAGTGATCGACGCACCCGAGGGCGAGCCATCGGCAAGACTGAAGACGAGCGAGTTGGCGGGCAGATCGGGATCCGTGGCAGTGAAGTTGTGGGTCGCCGTTTCGCCGGCAGCGATGGTCAATTCCGGCGGCGCGCTGATGGTCGGATTCTGGTTGACCTCGTTGACGGTGATCTGGACTTCCTGCGAGACCTCCAGGCCGTTCTCGTCGCGGGCAATGACGGTGATCGTGTAGGTCTGTCCTCCCTGCGATTCGCTCGTCTGCCAGACGAAGGCCCCGGTAACCTCGTCGAGGACGGCGCCGGCCGGCGCGCCTGGACCGAGGTGGTAACTCATCGAATTCAACGGGTCGCTGCTCGTGGCCGTCGCGGTGAAGAGGACAAATTCCCCTTCGTCAACCGTGCGGTCGGGGATGGGCTCGAGGACCGGCAGCTGCCCGATATGGATCGCGATCGTCTTGGAGTCGCTCCCACCCTTGCCGTCGCTGACCTGGATCGTGACGTTGATCGTTGTCCCGCTGTGCCCGGCGGTGCTGGCGAACGTGAACTGGCCGTCGGTGGTAATCGACGCTCCCTCCGGCGAGCCGTCCGCCAGGCTGAAGCTCAGCGTATCAGCCGGCAGATCGGGATCGGTCGCGGTGAACGTGTAGTTCAACGTCTCGCCTGCTTGCACCGAATGACTCGCGGCGCCGTTGATGCTGGGGTCGCGATTCACTTCGTTGACCGTGGTGGTGAACTCGCGCGTCGCCGATTCGCCGCTGGGATCGGTGACCTTGACCACAAACGTGTACTCGTGGCCGCCGTCGCTTTCGGTCGATTGCCACGTCAGGAGGCCGGAGGTGGGATCGACCGTCGCCCCTCCCGGCCCCGACACGAGGCTGTAAGTCAGGAGGTTATCCGGAACGATATCGGGGTCGGAGCCGACCAGCTGCAGCGAAAGGGTCGTCCCCTCGTCGATCGTCTGCGGGTCGACGACATTCAACTCGGGGGCCTGGTTTTGCTCGAGCACCGTGATGGTGATGGTTTCCGAGTCTTCCTCGCCCGTGGCGTTGCGGGCGATGACCGTAATCTGATACTCGCCCGGGCCGTCGGCTTCGGTCGTTTGCCAGACAAAGCCGCCGTGGTCGTCGAAGAAAATGCCCGCGGGCGCGCCGGGAGCCAGGTGGAAGAGAACGTGCTGCCCCAGTTCTTCCACCGTGGTGGCCGTGAAGAGCAGCGTGCCCCCTTCGACGACCTGCTTATTGCCGATGGGATTGAGCTGCGGCGGAGCGTTCTGGACGTTGATCGTAACCTGCTGGCTGTCGGTGCCCCCCTGCCCGTCGTCGACGAGGACCGTCACGACAACGGGGCCCGAGAGGTGCCCCAGCGCCGGTGCGTAAACAAAGTGACCGGCGGGGGTGATCGAAGCGGCCGCGGGCGACCCCTCGGCCAGCGAGTACGTCAGCGTGTTCGCGGGAAGATCAGGATCGGTCGCGGTGAAGTTGTGGCTCACCGACTGGCCGGCGACGACGGTTAGTTCCGGCGGCGCGACAATCTCCGGAGGCTGGTTGGTTTCGCCCACCGTGACGGAGAACTGCTGCGAGACCGTGTTACCGAAGCTATCGAGCACGTTGACCACGATGGGGTAGGCTTGCCCCCCTTGCGACTCGGTAGGCGTCCACTGGAACAGCCCGGTCGTGGGGTGAATCGTGGCTCCCTGCGGGGCACCCTGTCCTAAACTGTAGGTCACGGCTTCGCGTCCCGGCACGTCGGGATCGGTCACGGCGACGCTGAAGGAAAGCGTCGAGCCTTCATCGACGGTCTTGTTCGAAATCGGCGGCAGCACCGTCGGCGTGTTGACGACGATGTTCAACGCGGGCGAGAAGGCGCTCTCCAGGCCGTCCACCTTTTGCACGGCGGTGATCGTGTGCAGGCCCGCGGCCAGCACTTCAGTGCCGTTGGTGGTAATGGTCACGTCGGTCAGGGTCGGTGTGGCGCCCGAGGCGGCTGCCGGGACCGTCGCGGTGCCGATGACGCGATCGCCGATCTTGAGCTCGACCGTGGCCCCTTGCCAGACGCCGCTGACCTTGAACTGCAGCGTCTTGCCGGCCGAATTGTCGCGCGAGGTGAAATTGTCGGTCGCGCTCGCCCCGTTGTCCGAGGCGTCGAGCAAGTCGATCGCGGTCGGAGCATCGGGCGAGACGTTGATGAGGATGTCCTGCGTGTCGAACACTCCGTCGTCCGACCCGTTGGCCGAGCCGGGCAACACCAGCACGCGGAGCGTCTTCTTGCCTGGCGTCGTGGTGATGATGTTCAGCGTGGTGCTGGCCAGGTTGTTGGTCGGCTGCACCTGCTTGTACTTGGTGGGCTCGTTCTGAGCGTTGAGGCCGTAGTTGTAGTCGATCCCGGTCGGGGGCGAGTATCCCCAGAAGCCGATCAAGTTGTTCTCGGCATCCGCGGCCGTCAGCGTCTGCGAAACGGTCTGCCCGACGACCGCATTCATGTCGGCGATCGGCTTGAGAAAGGGGTTGCCGTTGTTGGCGGCCGCGTCGGCCGCGACGGTGACATTGAACGTGCGGGTGGCGGTCCCGCCGTGGCCGTCGCTGACCGTGACGGTGACGACCGAAGTGCCGGACGCTCCGACGGGGGCCGAGAGCCGCAACACGCCGTTCTCGTTGTCGGTGAAGATCTCGGCCGAGGCGATCACCACCTTGTTGGTGGGAACGTTGCTCGCATTGGTAGCGACGTTATTGACGGTGTTGCGGACGTCGTCTCCCTTGGTCAGGAAGCCGAAAATCGTGTGCTGGAAATCGAGCCAGCGCGTCGGCGCGGCGGTGATGAAGAATTGCGAATCGTTCGTGTCGTCAGTGGTCTTGGCCATCGCCAACAGACCGCTCGACGTGAACCGCAGCGAGAGGTCGAACTCGTCGTCGAACTTCTCGCCCGTGCCGCCACTGCCGGTGCCAGCGGGATCACCCCCCTGGATCATGAAGTTCTTAATGATGCGGTGGAACGTCAGGTCGTCGTAGAAGCCCTGGTTGACGAAATCGACGATCCGCGCCGTGGTCTCGGGCGCGAGATCCTCGAAGAGCTGGAACTCCATGATGCCGACGTCTTGCAGGATCGTACCCTGGGCGTCCTTCTGCACCAGGTGGAGGCGAAGACTTTGGTTGCCCGTCGGGATATAGGTCGAGATGTTGCCGTTGTTGGAGGTGACCTGCACGCTGTACTGCAGCTGGTCGTTGTCGGCATCGAAGCCGTCAAGCACGATGTTCAGAGGCGCGCCGGCCAGAACCGTCACGTCGCTGATGGCGGCCAGCGTGGGGGCGGCCATGACCCAGCGACTTTCCAGGCATTCGATCTGCGACCGCGACGCGCGGCGGCGCTGGGACTTTCGTGTAACGGCACCACCGTCCACAAGCGATCGTTTGATCACCACCAGAGAGCTCCCTCGTTCCCTGTTCCGGAACTGCCCCTTGGCCGGGGCGCAAACTGCTCTTGCGTGCCTCTCCCACGGCGGTCGCGATGGCCGCTAACCCAAGCCCAAGAGCAACTTCCAGTTAAACCGAAGCCGCTGCGGGGGGCAAGGATTTAGTGTACGGAGCGGGACCAAAAAGAGTTCAATCTGGGGGACCTGTAGAGGTCGCACGAATGGACCAATCCCCTAGTCAATCCAATCCTTACGAACCGGCCCCCAGCCGCAGGGCCTCGACCACCTCGGTCAGCTGCTGACCCCGGGCCGAGATCACAAATCGGCGGGCGTGCTCCCCGGTCGGTTCGATGAGGATTTCGAGCATGTCGCGGGGAAGGCAGCGGGAAACGCGGTCGGCCCACTCGACGAACGAAATCCCACCCGCTTCAAAGTACTCGTCGGGGGCTAACTGCGCGAACTCATCCTCGTCGCGGAGGCGGTAGGCATCGAAATGGAACACCGGCCGCGGGCCCGTGTACTCGTGGACCAGCACGAAGGTCGGGCTCGAGACGTAGCGCCGCTCGACGCCCAGCGCGGCCGCCACGGCTTGAACCAGGCGTGTCTTGCCCGCCCCCAGCGGGCCGTTCAACGCGACGACGGCCGACGGCGGCAGAAGCTGAGCCAGACGCCGACCGAGCGCTTCGGTGTCGGCTTCGCTGTGGGCCTCGTAGGCGAACGATTCCATGCGCCGCGCACTCAACTAAGACGATGTTCGTAGCCCCGGACGGCAAGTGGTCGGCGCCCCTGCTCACGATCGCGTTGCCACAATCCGGGTTCGGGGATGAATTCGCCGATGCGGGTCAGGCGGACGTCCAGAGGTTGGTCGGCGAGGAGCCGCGCGGCCTCGGCAGGAGGCACGGCCAGCACGAGCTCAAAATCCTCGCCGTCGCCCAGGGCGTGATCGAGCGGCGTCTGCCCATCGGCGGTCTGCGCGGAGAGGCGATGCGCCGCGGGATCGATGGGAATGGTCTCCAGGTCGAGGAGGGCGCCGCAAGCGCTTTCTTCAGCCAGGTGTGCCACGTCGGTGGCCAGGCCGTCGCTGACGTCGATTCCGGCGGAAAGGTGGTATCGATCGTTGAGCAGCAGGGCCTCTTCGACACGCGGCTGAAAGTCGAGATGTCGCCCCAACAGGCTTCCCCCCAAGCTGCCGGTGACGAGGATCTGGTCGCCCGGCTTGGCCCCGCCGCGGCGCAGCACCCCGCGCGGGGTGGGTTCTCCCAGGAGCGTCACGCTGATGACCAGCGGGCCGTCCCAACTGTTCACGTCGCCGCCGGCAATGGCGACGCCGTATCGCTCGGCCAGCGGGATCATTCCCTCGTAGAGGCCGACGGCCAGCGCGTGCCCCCCGGAGCGTGGGAGCACCAGTCCGACGAGTGCCGCGCGGGGTTTTGCCGCCATGGCGGCCAGGTCGCTGAGGTTCACGCCGAGCGCCTTATGACCCACTCGGCGAGGATCGACCTCGGCGAGGCGAAAATCGACCCCCTCCATCAGCACGTCGACCGTGGCCACGCAACCCGGCGCGGACCACTCGAGCAGCGCCGCGTCGTCGCCGCCGGCGGGAATTGGCACGTTCGCATGCTGGGGGAGCGCCTCGCGCAGCCAGCGGATCAGG
>JAEUIK010000534.1 GCA_016793185.1 Planctomycetaceae bacterium
GGACCGGCGGTAGATGGCTCGAGATCTCGCTCCAACGGTCGCCGCCATTTTCGCTGACCCAGAGGCCTCCGGTCGTCGAACCGAGTGCCAGCCGATCGCCGGTCTCGTCCACCGCCAGCGCATGGCGATAAATCAAATCGAACGCATCGTGTTGGGGAAGGCCTTCGCCATGCACCGTAAACGACTTGCCGCCGTCGCGGGTCCGCGTCACGACCAGTTTGCCGTCGACCGGCAGTCGGCACTCGTCCTTCACGGCCGGTGCGAACCACGCGGTCTGCGGGTCGCGGGGATGCACCGCCACGGCGAACCCAAACACCGAGGGGGGCACCTGGGGCACTTCCACCCAGTTCTTCCCGCCATCGGTCGAGCGGAACACGCCGTTGTGATGCTGCACCCAGAGTGCATCGGGGGCGGCCGCACACTGCACCATCCGATGGGCGTCCTGGATGTCGGGATCCATCCGCAACTCTGGCGGCATGAAGTCGGCGAACATGCCGACTCCTTTTTCCCACGTCGCGCCTTCATCGTGGCTGATCCAGGCGCCGCCGCACGAGAGGGCCAAGCGCAACGTCCGCGAATCGCGCGGGTCGACGCAAATCGAATGAATGCCCGGCGTGTCGTACCCGCCACCGAACCACTTTTCGCGCTCGGGCCGATCCCAAAGCCCCCGCACGAGGCTCCAGGTTGCTCCCCGATCGTCGGAGCGAAACAGCCCCCCGGGCAAAGTTCCGGCCCACAAGCGTCCAGGCTGATCGGCCCCGCCGGGTGCGAGGGCCCAGATCATCGACAGCGTGGCGGGCCGGGGAGGCTTGCCGTCGCCGGTCTTGACCATCTCCCCCTCGGGATACGCGGGCACGGCGACGTCTTCCCAGGTCTCGCCCCCGTCGCCCGAGCGTTTGAGCTTTACGCCGAAGTGCCCGAGGTTCAGGGCGGCATAGAGGGCGCCGTCGCGGGCATCGTGTGCGGCCAGGGTGACGTTCTCACCGAGGAAGACCGTGCGCGTGCGCGTCCAGCCGCCGCCGGCGCGGTCGTAAATCAACAATCCTTTGCGCGTTGAAACCAGCAAACGGTGCGCCACGAGATTAGCCTCCACTCAATGCCTGCAACACATACACTTCGCCGTCGGGCGGAACCGGATCGGCCAGACGCTGCTTGTCGTACACCACCTGATTGCCCACCACGATCATCACATGGTGCCGTAAACCCTGTCGCTCGTCGAGCACATAGCCCCGGAGCGAAGGATACTCGGCAAACAAGTGCTCGAGTACTTCGCGCACCGTTTCTCCCGGCAGGTTCAGCGCGAGCTGCTCCGAGGGACCGCTCGGCGCGGCCGAGCACCAGCGAGCTAAAGTCGAGGCCAGCACGATGCGCGGCATCGGGAGTCCTTCGTTACTATTGTCGGGCTTGCGCGGCGCCTGTCGGCTCGGCCGCGTGGGCGTTGCCCCACAGATTTAAGCCGACGACGCCCGCGATGATCAGGAGGATGCAGCCAATCTTGATCGGGGTGACTGACTCGCCGAAGAAGAGGCAGCCGATCGTGGTGATCAAGGCGATTCCCAGCCCTCCCCACACGGCGTAGGCCACTCCCAGCTCGATCTCCTTGAGCGTCAGGCTCAAGACCCCTAGGCTAGCCAGATAAAAGGTGACCATCAGCGTGGCAGGAACAAGTTTCGTGAAGCCCTCGGAGAACTTCATCGAGGTCGTGCCGGCGACCTCCAACGCAATCGCCAGAAAGAGATAGAGCCAGCTCATGTCGTTACGCCCTGGAAGCCATCGCCCGCGCTCCCGTTGAGCGCCACGGCAGTCTACCAAAGCGGGGCGCGGGAGTCTGCTGAGCAGGCCGGCGACCAGCGTCGCATTCCGCCGACCGAGAACGCGCACGCATGCCAGCAGTGCAGGGGGGGACGAACTCGGGCTGGAGCCTATGAACCGCGCGACACTGGAACCATGCGGAGCTCGCCGGTCCCTTTGGCCAGCGTGATCCGCCAGCGGCGCCCCTTGAGTTCGAAGTGCATCTCGACCCCCGCGGCGATTCGCCCTTCGGCGTCGAACTCCAGTTGCGCCTGCGAGCTGGTCACCTTGACCCGCTTGGGAAAGGTTCTCCCCCGCAGGACCACCCAGGGGTCGCCATAGGTCGACTGATAGAGCACTTCGTAGCCCGCGAAGGTTCCGTGGGGGCCGGGCTTGAGCTGGATCCGATGCGGCGTCTGGCTCGACTCGGCGAGTTGCTGCAGCGAGACCAGTTCGACCACCATCAACCGGGGGTCCGCGTCGCCGTCCAAGACGTCGGCCGGCCCGCTGTAAAACTTGGCGTAGGTCACCCGTCCAAACAGGAGCAAGAGGGCGACAATCGCCAGCATCTCGAACAGGTGCACCACGCGCCGGGCAGTGTCGTTGACCATCGGAGCATTCCCCCTGTCATGGGAGCGGCCGCGATGCCTGTGCGGCGTCGCTAACCAAGCCTCGAAAGCCTACGTCACAACTCATCCAGCCGGCCAAATCCATCCCCGGAGCCCCCTTGCAACCCATCAACGGACGTTGAAACATTCTTGCAATTTGGGCGTCCGGCTGCGACAATCTTCGGCGGCGAAAGGACTTTCGTCTTTTGACCTCTGGAGGAGCTTCCCGCGATGCAATGGTCAAAACCCGCCCTGGCAGTCCTGCTCGGCAGTTTCCTCACGCTGGTCGCTAGCACCGCGCTCGGGGATGAACCGGCTCCGGCCGACGCCGCCGTACCGCCGGTCCAGGAGACTGCGTCCGCAGCCCCAGTGAGCGATACCCCGGCCAGCGACGTGCCCGCGACGCAGCCCGAGGCCGCGCCCGTGACTGCGCCGTCGACCGCCGCGGGGCTCGCGTTCGATGGCATCGCCGCCGACCAGACCCTGGTGCTGTTGGGGGCCGACGCCCGCGCGCAGCTCGTCCTGACGGCGACCATGTCGGACAACTCGCTCCGCGATTTCACCCGCCAGGTCAGCTATTCGGTCGAGCCGGCGGGCATCGTCGAGGTCGATTCGACGGGCCACGTCAAGCCGCTGGCCGACGGGGCAACGACCGTGACGGCCACTAGCGCCGACGGCGTCACCGCCCAATGCCGGCTCGAGGTCAAGCACTACAGCGATCCGATCCCGGTCAACTTCCCGAACCAGATCGTCCCGATCTTCACCAAGCTCGGCTGCAACAGCGGCGGCTGCCACGGCAAGGCGAGCGGCCAGAACGGCTTCAAGCTCTCGCTGCTGGGGTTCGAGCCGACCGAGGATTACGAGTACCTCGTGAAGGAAGCCCGCGGGCGGAGGCTGTTCCTGGCGGCCCCCGAGCGGAGCCTGTTGCTCGAGAAGGCCACCAACCAGGTCCCGCACGGAGGAGGTCAGCGTCTGCAGCCCGGCTCGTATGAGTACAGCTTGATCCGTCGCTGGATTTCGCAGGGGGTCCCCTATGGCAACGCCAGCGACCCGGTCGTCGAGCGGATTGAAACGATTCCGGCCGGCCGCTCGATGCAGCGCGAAGCCGAACAGCAGATCCGCGTCCTGGCCTACTACACCAACGGCAACGTCGAGGACGTAACGCGCATCGCCCAATACGATCCCAACCAGCCCGAGATGGCCGAGTGCAGCGTGACGGGCCTGGTCCGCACGTTGGACCTGGCGGGGGACGTGGCGATCATGGCCCGCTACCAGGGGCAAGTGGCGGTGTTCCGCGCGAGCATTCCGCTGGGGGCTCCGGTGTCGCCGCCGCCGCGCAAGAACTTCGTCGACGAGCTGGTCTTTGGCAAGCAGCAGACCCTGGGCATCCCTGCCTCGGAACTCTGCGATGACGCGTCGTTCATCCGCCGGGCCTCGATCGACATCGCCGGCCGGCTGCCGCTTCCCGAAGAGACCCAGGCCTTCCTCGCCGACACCAGCGGCGACAAGCGGGCCCGCTTGATCGAGCAACTGCTCGACAGCCCCGGTTACGCCGATTACTTCGCCAACAAGTGGGGAGCGGTGCTCCGCAATCGCCGGCAGGCGCCGGACTTTGCCCATGGGACCTTCGCATTCCACTCGTGGATCCGCCAGAGCCTGTACGAAAACAAGCCGTACGATCAGTTCGTGCGCGAGATCGTTGCTGCCGCGGGCGAGCCGAGCCAGCACCCGCCGGTCGTCTGGTATCGCGAGCTGAAGGACGTCAACCAGCAGGTCGAAGATACGGCCCAGCTCTTCCTTGGCATGCGCATCCAGTGCGCCCGCTGCCACCATCATCCGTTCGAGAAGTGGAGCCAGCAGGACTACTACGGCTTCGCGGCGTTCTTCTCGCAAGTCGGCCGCAAGCCGGCGGAGAATCCGACCGAGCAAAAGATCTTCCACAAGCGCGGCGTCGCCCAGGCCAAGAACCCCAAGAACGGCCAGGAGGTCAAGCCGACCGGGCTAGGGAGCGCGCCGCTGGAGATCGCCGCCGATCGCGATCCCCGCCAGGCGCTGGCCGATTGGATGCGGGCTCCGGAGAACCCGTTCTTCGCACCGGCCCTGGTCAATCGCTATTGGAAGCACTTCTTCGACCGGGGACTCGTCGATCCCGAGGACGACATGCGGGTGACGAACCCCGCCGCGAACCCCGAGCTGCTCGACGCGCTAGCCGGGCATTTCGTCGAGAAGGGCTTTGACCTTAAGGACCTCGTGCGCACGATCTGCAATTCGCAGGCGTATCAACTCAGCTCGCAGCCCAACGAGCACAACTTGACCGACAAGCAGAACTTCTCGCGCTACTACCCCAAGCGGCTGACGGCCGAAGTGCTGCTCGACGCGATCAACCAGGTGACGCTCTCGAGCACCGATTTTTCGGACTTGCCCGTCGGCACCCGCGCGGTGCAGCTCCCCGACCAGGCGAGCAACAGTTACTTCCTGACGGTCTTCGGTCGGCCGCAGGCCGAAACGGCCTGCGAGTGCGAGCGCAGCCAGGAGGCCAATCTCGCCCAGAGCCTGCACCTGTTGAATTCGGCCGAAGTGCAGGGGAAGCTGACCGCCAAAACCGGGCGCGCGGCCCTGTTGGCCGCCGACGCCGGCCGCACCGACGACGACAAGCTGCGCGAGCTCTACCTGCTGGTCTACAGCCGCGAGCCGGTGGCTGAGGAACTCGAAATCGCCAAAGCGCACCTGAGCAAGGCCACCGACAAACAGCAGGCTTACGAAGACCTGATCTGGGCTTTGCTGAACACCAAAGAGTTCTTGTTCAACCACTAGCGCCCGCTGCGAACCGCCTCGACCTCCGAGGCGGCTGACAGCGACCGGCCGGT
>JAEUIK010000548.1 GCA_016793185.1 Planctomycetaceae bacterium
CTGCCTGGCCCATCTACTGCTGACCCACCACGCCCTGCAGGCCGTCGGTGCACAAGCCACCCAACCCCGGATTCCCGTACCGCAGTTCCGCCAACGCTGCACCGACCTGCGACGACAATTCTACGACCAACAAACCGACGCCTTTACCCAACGCATCAAACACCCAAAAACCAGGCAGCGCGTCCGAGAATTCCTAAAAATGGCCGCGTGATTCTGCTCACTTTGAGTCACAGAGGCCGACTACAGAAACAGCCATGCGGCCTCACAGAGGCCGAGAGAAGAGGCCGCGATCGGCCTCATCGAGGCTGACAGAAGCGGACGCTTCACTTGGCAGTTCCGTCCGGCTCAGCCCGGCGAACCTAGTCGCCCGCAGTCTGCTCGGCTATAACTTACGCGCCGTTACTAATTATTCGTTAGGCCCGCGCGCCAGGAAGGCCGGGCTACACCATCTTGCGGAGTGACGACGATGAGCCACGTACCTGGAAACGGCCTCCCCCCCACGTATCCCGCCGCGCCCCAAAAAGGATGGTTCGGACGGAACTGGCTCTGGTTCGTGCCCACGATCGTGCTGCTGCCGCTGTGCCTCTGCGGCGGACTCTGCGTCGGCGTGCCGTACTTTGCGATGCGGGGATTGGCCGAGTCGGGAGCCTACAAGATCGCCCTCGAAACCGTGCAACAGAACGCCGAGGTCAAAGAAGCGCTCGGCGAGCCGATCGAAGCCAAGCTCATCCCCTTCGGCGCCGAAGTCGACGTCGGCGGAGGCCGGAAGACCGCGAACATCGGCTTCCAGGTCCAGGGCCCGAAAGGGAGCGCAATCGTCGCCAGCACTTCCAGCAAGGAAGTTGGCACGGAGGAATGGGAGATCACTGAGTTGATCGTGACGCCGATGGCACAGGGCGTCGGGCCGATCACGATCGTCGGGCCCGCGCACGGCTTTGACGACTCCGAGATGGAGGCTGAGGAGAGCGACATCCCCCCCGTCGATCGCCCCACGGAGGAGTCCGAAACCGAATCCCCCATGGTCGATGAGGCCCCCGCCGAAGAGGCTCCGGCCGAGGAACCCGCTGCCGAAGCCCAGCCCGAGTAACCGCGCCGCCCGGCGGGCCGAGCGATTCCACCACTCAAGCCCAGGGAGTGTGCTCCCTGGGCTTTTTCTTTTCCGGGGGGGAACCCAGGGAGATTACGCCCCGGGTTTGAGACTCCTTTATCCGCCCGCTTTGCCGGCGCTCACGGTCAGCATCCGCTCGAGCGCCACCAGCGCCCAATGCGCCGTGTCGGGGTCGACGTCGATCCGGTTGACCGGTGTGCCGGCCGCGTAGTTTTCGAGCGACCAGCAGAGGTGCGCCAGATCGATGCGGTACATCGTCGCGCACATGCAGACGACCGGCGAGAGGAAGTGGATCTCCTGCTCGGGATGCTCCTGCTGCAGGCGATTGACCAGGTGCAACTCGGTGCCGATCCCCCACTGGGTGCCGGCGGGGGCTTCCTGGACTTCCCGGATGATCCGGCCCGTCGAACCGCTGATGTCGGCGGCGTCGACCACTTCCATCGTGCATTCGGGATGTACGAGGATCTTGATGCCGGGGTACTTCGTGCGGAACTGCGCGACGTGCTCGACGCGGAACATCTGGTGGACGCTGCAGTGCCCCTTCCAGAGAATGACCCGGCTGGCCCGCAGGGCCTCTTCGCTGTTGCCGCCGAGTTCTTCGTAGGGATCCCAGACCGGCATCTCGTCGAGCGGAATGCCCATGGCCTTGGCCGTGTTGCGCCCCAGGTGCTGATCGGGAAAGAAGAGGACGCGCTTCGTTTTGGCAAAGGCCCAGTCGAGCACGGCCCGGGCGTTGCTTGAGGTGCAGACGATCCCGCCATGGCGGCCGCAAAAGGCCTTGAGGCTGGCGGCCGAGTTGACGTAGGTGACGGGCGTGATGTCGTGGGTGTCGACGACCTCGCCCAACTCTTCCCAGCAGTTCTCGACCTGCTCGATCAGGGCCATGTCGGCCATCGAGCAGCCGGCCTTCATGTCGGGCAAGTAGACCTCGACGCGTTCGCCGCCCCGGCTGGCGAGCTTCTCGGGGCGATTGGCGAGGATATCGGCCGTTTCGGCCATGAAGTGGACGCCGCAAAAGAAGATCGCCCGGCAGTCGCCGCTGTCGGCGGCCATGCGGCTGAGCTGGTAGCTGTCGCCCCGCAGGTCGCAGAGCGCGATCACTTCGTCCTGCTGGTAGTGGTGCCCCAGCAGCAGGAGGCGCGTGCCGAGCTGGTCGCGGACCGCCTGGATCCGCGCCGCCAGGGTGGCGTTATCGAGCGGCTTGTAGGCGGCCAAGTCGAAGGGGGGAGAAGTGGTCGCGGTGGTCATGGGGTAATCGTCGCGTGGCGGTCGGGAAAGAAAGCGTGGTCCGGAGGTGTTCACCCCCTCACCCTACGCTCATTATACGGTTCGAGCCAGCGGCGGGACCGGCGGAAAGTGGACAACTTCGGCGCTTTCAGAGGAACTCAACCTGACCGCACATCTGTTCCGGTGTGACGACTTGGTGCAAGAGCTCGAGCGCCGCGACGATTTGCCCGATCGACCGCCGATTCCACTGGCAGAACGCGATTCCGGCATGCTGCGAGCTGTCCGCGGCAAGACGTAGAAAATCGGCATCGTTCGTGAAAAGCACGCGCTGTTCGTTCGTCGCTGGCAGCCAGCAGGCCGGCCTCAGCGGCTGTCGTCACGTCGATTCCGCGGCGCCGCAGGGCCAGTGCAATCTCGGGATCCGCATGTTCATCAAGGTGAAATCGGATCACGCGGAGCACTCACACCGGGACCGGGTAACAGGTTTCCGACAGACTTGGAGCGGAACGTCTGGATAAACGCATCGTCCTGGCGGAGTTCATCA
>JAEUIK010000559.1 GCA_016793185.1 Planctomycetaceae bacterium
TGACCGGCGCGCAACTGCTGCTCCGCGCCTTGATCTTTCGCAAGCTGCTCGAGCGCGACATCCTGGCCCCGGAAGAGCGCTACGTCGGCGTGCTGTTGCCGCCGTCGGCCGGTGGCGTGCTGGCCAATGTGGCGCTCCCGCTGGCCCACCGGATTTCCGTCAACTTGAACTACTCGGCCTCGTCGGCCGTGATGAACTCGTGCATCAAACAGTGCGGCATTCGCCATGTTCTGACGAGCCGCCGGGTGGTGCAGCGCATGCCCCACATTCAACTCGACGCCGAGCTGATCTTTCTCGAGGACTTTGTCGCCAAGGTCACGAAGCTCGACAAGCTGACGGCCGCGCTACTCACGTACCTGGTTCCCGCCGCCTGGCTCGACCGCCTGCTCAAGATCGACAGCATCAGCGACGATGAAGTCCTCACCGTTCTCTTCACCTCGGGCTCGACCGGCGAACCCAAGGGCGTGATGCTCACGCATCGCAACGTCGGCTCGAACATCAAGGCCATCAATCAGACCATTCATCTGACCGAGAAGGACCTGGCGCTGGGCGTGCTCCCCTTCTTCCACTCGTATGGCTACACCGCCACGTTGTGGACCATGCTGGCGCTGCCGCCGGCGGGCGTTTATCACTTCACGCCGCTCGAAGCGCAACAAGTGGGGGAGCTCGCCCGCAAGTACCGCGCGTCGATCCTCATGATCACTCCCACGTTCCTCCGCTCGTACCTCAAGCGCTGCGAGCCCGAGGATTTCGCCAATCTCGACGTCGTCTTTGCCAGCGCCGAGCGATTGCCGCCCGAATTGGCCGACGCCTTCAAGGCCAAGTTCGGCGTCCGCCCGGTCGAAGCCTATGGTGCGACCGAGATGTCGCCGCTGGTGGCGGTGAACATCCCTCCCAATCGTGCCGGCGGTTACCAGGGACCGACCTCGAAGGATGGCACCGTGGGCCGGCCCATTCCCGGTACCCAAGCCAAGATCCTGCACCTGGAAACCGGCGAGGAGCTCGGCCCGGATGAGCCGGGCATGCTCTGGCTAACCGGTCCCAACGTGATGAAGGGTTACCTCAACCGTCCCGATCTCACGGCCGAGAAAGTCCGCGACGGCTGGTACGTGACCGGCGACGTCGCCAAGCTCGACCGCGATGGGTTTATCACGATCACGGGACGCGAGAGCCGGTTCTCGAAGATCGGCGGCGAAATGGTCCCGCACATCAAGATCGAAGAGACGATTCGGCAGATCCTCGGAGCCGACGAAGACCAGCTCACCGCGGTCGTGACCGCCGTTCCCGACACCCGCAAAGGCGAGCGGCTGGTGGTTCTGCACACCGCGATCGAGAAGAGCCCCGAAGTGATTGGCCGCGAACTGGCGCAAGCCGGTCTCCCGAATCTCTGGATTCCGGGGGCCGACAGCTTCTTCGAAGTTGAAGCGATCCCGGTGCTCGGCAGCGGCAAAGTCGACCTCAAGGCCATGAAAGACCTCGCGCTCGAACGCTGCGGCGTCATCGCCGGTTCGCACTAGCACGCGTCGCCTCTCCCGCGCCGAGAGGTCAGGGCCGAGGTCGGGTGGGACGTTCGCCGGTCCCCCTGACAGCACTTGGGGGTCGTTTCTGCCTTCGGTTGCAAGCCGCTCCCGCGCCCCCGTAGAATCGCCTCAGCGAGCCGGCAGGGTAGCTGGCTGCGCGGCACTTGCTCATTTGGAGAAGGCGAACTCTTTTGCCCAGCAGCGAGAAAATCCACATCATCGGCATCGGTGACGATGGCTTGACCGGCGTGACCGACGCCGCCCGGCAATTGATTGCCAACGCCGACCTGCTGGTCGGCTCGGCCGACACGCTGGCCCTGGTCCCGAAGAACCGCGCCGAACGGCTGCCGGTCGAGGACTCGTTCGACGGTGCGTTGCAGCGGATCGGGAAATCGCCGCACCAGAAGACCGTGGTGCTCGCCTCGGGCGACCCGCTGTTTTACGGCGTGGCGCGGTACCTGTGTGCCAAGCTCGGCAAGGAACGCTTCGAAGTCTTGCCGCACGTCAGCAGCATGCAATTGGCCTTCGCCCGGGTGAAGGAGAGCTGGGAAGAGGCCTATCTGACCGATCTGGCCACGCGGCCGATCTCGAACATCCTCGACAAGGTCCGGATCGCCGAGAAGGTGGGGCTGTTCACGAGCGAAACGTCGCCCCCCGCGGCCGTGGCCCAGGCGCTGCTCGATCAGCGCATCGACTACTTTTATGGCTACGTCTGCGAGAATCTCGGTTCGCCCGACGAGCGCGTGACGCAAGGCGAGCTGAGCGAACTGGCGCAGCTCGAGTTCGCTCCGCTCAACGTCATGATCCTGGTCCGCAAGCCCAACGTGCCCGACCGCCCGGCCGAGGCCATCGGGCGGAGGCTGTTCGGCAATCCCGATCAGGCCTTCCTGCAGTCGCGTCCCAAGCAGGGTTTGCTGACGCCGTCGGAAGTGCGCGCGATCGCGCTGGCCGAGCTCGACCTGGGGCCGCGGAGCATTGTGTGGGATGTCGGCGCGGGGAGCGGATCGGTGGCCATCGAGGCGGCGCAAGTCGCGTCGGGCGGCACGACCTATGCCGTGGAAATGGATCCCGAGGATATCGGCCTGATCCAGGCGAACGCCGAGAAGTTCGGCGTGCGCAACCTCGTGCCCGTGCTGGGCAGGGCGCCGGACGCCTGGGAAAAACTTCCCGACCCGGATGCGATCTTCGTCGGCGGCAGCGGCCGCGAAATCAGCCGGCTCGTCGAACTCGCCTTCGAGCGGCTGCGTGTCGGCGGCCGGCTGGTCGCCAATGTGGGCAGCATCGAGAATCTGTCCGAGGTTCATGCCATGCTGCGCCGGCACGCCCGCGACGTGCAGGTCTGGATGGTCAACGTCGCCCGGGGTATCGAGCAGCTCGAGCGCGTCCGCTTCGAGGCCTTGAACCCGACGTTTCTGTTGGCCGCGGTCAAAGTGGAGAAGGCGCAGTGATGTCGGCATCTGCAGTTGGGCACGCCCCGGCCGAGAACCATGAACGGCTCGACGTCATCGCGGTCGGCGCGCATCCCGACGACGTCGAGATCGCCTGTGGCGGGACGCTGGCCAAGCTCGTGAAACAAGGATATCGGGTGGGGATCATCGACCTCACCGACGGCGAACCGACCCCCTTGTCGCCGGGCCCCGAGGTGCGCCTGGCCGAGGCCCAACGGGCAGCCGCGGCGCTGGGCGTGCACAAGCGGATTCTCCTGGGGCTGACAAATCGCCGCTTGTTCGATTCGTTCGAAGCTCGGGTAGCGCTGGCCACTGAGTTCCGCAAGTATCGCCCCAAGCTGGTGCTGGGATTTGGCGAGAAGACTCCGCTGGCGTCGCCCGACCACTGGCAGGCCATGCAGATCACCGATGCGGCGGTCTTCTATTCGCGGCTGACGAAGTGGGACGACTACTTCGCGGGGCTGCCCGTCCACACGATTTCCGCCCACTTGTACTACACGCTGGCCTTCGGAAATCTCGGTCTGCCTGATGCGGCCGGGCACTTGGTCGTCGACATCCACGACACGATCGACGCCAAGATCGCCAGCATTCGCTGCTACGAGACGCAGTTTCCGCCCACCAAGCAGTACGTCGTCGAGCGGGTGCGCGCGTTCGCGATGCAGCAAGGAATGGCCGCGGGATTCGCGGCCGGCGAGCTCCTCTGCAGTCCGCGCACCCTCGGCACCGGCGATCTGATGCACTTCCTCTTTGGCACCCAACCGGCCGACGAGCCGCGCAAGCCGGACGTGCGTTGACGAGTCGCGCGGGGCATTTTGCCCGATCTCGGCGCGCAACTGGCGACGCACCTTGACCCCGCGTGATAAGATGAAAGCGCGACGCGACCGTTTCTGTTCTGATTCACCTCTTCCCGCGACTCCGGCGCCACGCTGATTCATGCTCAGCCTTCGCTACAACGCCCTGATTGCCGTGTTCTGGCTGGCCACGATGAGCTGGCTGGTCGTGGCGAAGGTGCTGCCGCCGCTCTTGAAGGGGGAGCCTCCCACCTGGAAGTCGATCGTCGCGACCGCCGAGAAAGCGGGCGACGAAGATCAGAGCGTCGCCTGGGACATCCTCATCGACCAGCGCACCATCGGGAATGCGACGAGCACGCTCCAACCGATGCAGGATGGCGTGAAGGAACTGCGCAGCGAAGTGGAATTCTGGGAACTGCCGCTGGAAAGCATCAGCCCGTTACGGCTGGGAGCCTTCGTGCGGCTGCCCGACGGTCAGCCGCGCACGGTCTCGCTGTCGGCCAAGGCGGCCTTCGAGATCGATCCCCTGGGTCGCCTTCTGGGGTTTAGTTCGACGCTCGCCATGAGCCTGCTACCCGAGCCGATTCATGTGCAAGGCAACGTCGAAAAGACCGCGTTGAAGCTCACGCTGCGGTCGGGTGACTTCGTCTACCGCACCGAGTCGTTCCTGCCGCACGACAGCCTGTTGACCGACGCGCTCTCGCCGCAATCGCGGCTGCCGGGCTTGCGCGTCGGCCAGACCTGGCTGGTGCCGCTCTATAGCCCCTTCCACCCGCGCACCCATCCCCTCGAAGCGCTCGAAGCGGTCGTCGAAACCGAAGAGCCCCTGGCTTGGCATGGCCGGCTCGTGGAAACGCTGGTCGTCGTCTACTATTCGGAGCAAGGGGGTCGGCTCGCTGGCGCCAAGGAGGCGCGCGGGCGAATGTGGGTGCGCCAGGATGGCGCGGTGCTCCAACAGGAGGCGCCGCTGTTGAACTCGGTGCTGCGCTTCGTGCGGCGGCCGGATCCGGTCGTTCCACCTGCCACGGCGACTCCCCCCTCCCAGCCGGCCGACGCGGCGCTGCCCGGAGGAGCAACGCCAGAATGATCGAGTTCGTCGACGTTCGCCGGCAGTACGGTACGAAAACGGCCGTCGCCGGCCTGAATCTTACCGTCGCGTCCGGAGAGTTGTTTGCCTTCCTCGGCCCCAACGGCGCCGGCAAAACGACCACCATCAAGATGCTTGTGGGGCTGTTGCGCCCCACGTCGGGCACGATTCGCGTCTGCGGCTTCGACGTGGCCGCCGAGTCGCGCGATGCCCGACGTTTGCTGAGCTACGTTCCGGACGAGCCGTACCTGTACGACAAGCTAAGCGGCCGCGAGTTCCTGCGGTTCATCGTGGAGATGTACGGCCTGGATCCGCGCGTGGGGGCCGAGCGGATCGAGCGCGAAATTGCCGCGTTCGAGCTGGCCGATTTCGTCGACGACTTGACCGAGAGCTACTCGCACGGGATGAAGCAGCGGTTGGTCTTTGCCTCGGCCATGCTGCACGACCCCGCCGTGCTGGTCATCGACGAGCCGATGGTGGGCCTCGATCCCCGCAGCGCCCGCATCCTCAAGGATCTGCTCCGAGCCAAGTCGCGGGCGGGAACGACGATTTTCCTGTCGACGCACACGCTGGGGCTGGCCGAGGAGATTGCGGACCGCATCGGCATTCTGGATCATGGCCAGCTGATGTTCCTGGGTACCGTCACCGAGCTCGAACAGGAGCTGCAGTTGCACGAGACCAACCTCGAACGGCTGTTCCTGGAGTTGACCAGCAGCCCGGCGACGAATGGCTCGCCCCCCGCGCCGGAGAGCAAGCCCCGCACCACTGCCTAGCGCGGCCGCGCAACCGTGGTGCAGACCCAGAGGCGGCGCTCGCCGCAAAGCCACAGCATGTCGACCGGACCGCAACCCAGCCCGATGCTGACGAACGTGGCGCGCCCGCTGGCGCCGCCGGAGGAGCTGACGGCGCTGCGCCGGCTCCGGCAGCGGCTGCTGTCCAATACCGTTCGGCAAGCGCTGCGACAGTCGCGTTTGCGGATCCTGGCGGTCGTGGTCCTGACGGCGCTCTTCTGGCTGGGACTGTTCGCGCTCTTCGTCGAAGCGTTCCAGTTTCTCGAGACTTCCATTCCCGACGACCACACGCACCTGGAGACGGTCCGCAAGATCTTCGAGATCTTCTTCCTCTCGCTCACCGTGATGCTGGTGTTCTCGTCGGGCGTCATCCTCTACGGTGGGCTGTACCGTTCGCGCGAGACGACGTTTCTGTTGACGACTCCCGCCCGACCGGAGTTGATCTTTCACCATAAGTTCCAGGAAGCGCTCCTCTTCAGCAGCTGGGGCTTCGTGCTGTTGGGGAGCCCCATGCTCGTGGCCTACGGCCTGGCTTCGGTGGCCCCCTGGCACTACTACGCGACGGTGCTGCCGTTCCTGATCGCGTTCATCTATATCCCGGCCGCGTGGGGCGCGACGATCTGCATGCTGCTGGTCCGCTGGCTGCCACGCCGCCGGCGCCACCTGGTGCTGGCCGCCAGCGCCCTCGCGCTGCTGCTGGTGGGCTGGCTCATCTGGCAACTCGCGCGCGGTCCGCAAAGCGCGCTCATGACGCCCGACTGGTTCGACGAGATGCTCGTGCGGCTCCGCTTCAGCGAAACCCGGTTGCTTCCCAGTTGGTGGCTCAGCACCGGCTTGCTGGAAGCGGCCAACGACCACCTGGTCGAAAGCCTGTCGTTTCTGATCCTGACGATCGCCAACGCCATGTTCTTTCACCAGGTCGCGCTCGGCTGCGCCCGCGCCCTCTATCTGCCGGGGTATCACAGCCTGGTGACGCGCCCCACGGGTCGGCGCAAACAGAGCGTCCCCTGGATCGATCGCCTGCTCGAGCGGCTGACCTGGCCGTTGTCGCGCGAGATGCGACTGTTGATCATCAAGGATGCCCGGCTCTTTCGCCGCGACCCGGTGCAATGGTCGCAATTCTTGATCTTCTTCGGTCTGCTGGGAATGTACTTCCTCAACATCCGCCGCTTGAGCTACGACCTGAATCACGCGACCTGGGTGAACATGGTAAGCTTCTTGAATCTGGCCGTCGTGGGGCTGATTCTGTCGACCTTTACCAGCCGCTTTATCTTTCCCTTGATCAGCCTCGAGGGAAGGCGGTTCTGGATTCTCGGCCGGCTGCCCGTGCGACGCGACACGATCTTGTGGGGTAAGTTCCTCTTCGCCGCGCTGGGGTCGATCGTCCCCTGCACGCTGCTGATCATCGCCAGCGACACGATGCTGGGCGTCGTGCCGGCGATTCTGGCGGTTCATCTGCTCACGTGCTTCATGCTCTGCGTCGGCCTGTCGGGGCTGGCCGTCGGCATGGGAGCCAAGATGCCGAATCTGCAGGAGGAATCCCCCTCGCGGATCGCCGCCGGTTTTGGCGGGACCCTGAATCTGGTGCTGAGCACGATCTACATCGCCGCCATCGTGACGCTGACGGCCGTCCCCTGCCACTTCTACCTGGTCACGCAACAAACCGACCCCTACGGGGCGTGGTTCAACCCGGCGCGGCTCCGGTGGATGATGGCCGGCGGGATTACCACCAGCGTCCTGCTCGGCATTCTGACGGCCGTCTGGCCGATGTGGATTGGCCTCAAGGCCTTCCGTCGCATGGAGTTCTAGCTGGCAACAACCAGCCTGGCGGGCCTTGGCGAAATCCGCCGCACCGATAAAATCGACGTGAAGGAACGCACTTCGGTTGCGGTTAGCTGTTCATTCCGAGTAGCCACCCGCAATCGCTAAAGGATGCTGGCCGTGCCCTCCTCTGCCAAACTCCGCGTCGGCGCCGTCAATTACCTGAATACGAAGCCGCTGGTCTACGAGTTGCCCGAGCTGGCTCCGCAGATCGAGTTGGTCTTCGACCTCCCCAGCCGGCTGGCCGACGGCCTGGCGGCGGGCGCCTATGATGTGGCGCTCATCCCCACGATCGAGTTCTTTCAGGATCCGACGTACACCACGGTCTCGGACGCTTGCATCGCCTGTCGTGGACCGGTGCTGAGCGTCAAGCTCTTCAGCCGGGTCCCCGCCCGGGAGATACGCACGTTAGCGCTCGACGAAGGGTCGCGCACCAGCGTGGCGCTGGCGCGGATCCTGTTGCACCAGCGCTTCGGGCTGGAGCCCCGGCTCGAGCCGCTCCCCATCGGCAACTCGATCGCCGATACGTCGGCCGACGCGGTGCTGTTGATCGGCGATCGGGCGATCCATTCGCCGCTGGGAATGTTCGCCGAGGTCTGGGACCTGGGAGACCAATGGTGCCGCTGGGCCGAGTTGC
>JAEUIK010000564.1 GCA_016793185.1 Planctomycetaceae bacterium
TAGCCGACGAAGTAGGCCCGGCCTTGGGGATGTCCATCGTGCATCAAGTACCACCGTTCACGGCGGGGATGCTCGATCAAGAATCCCCACACGCAGCTGGTCCACGGGATGGAGTGCGGATCGGCCTCGCGGCTCGGACGAGGGAGCGACACGCCGGCCACGCCGGTTGGGGCTTCGGGGACAGGCTCGCCAGCGGGCGTGCGAAAGCTGACATCGCCGTCGCGATAAACCTGCACCAGCACGTCGCCGGATTGGGCGACGTGCAGGCGTTCCGACGACTGGGAAGTCGTATACGCGCTCCAGAGCAAGACGAGCAGTCCGAGCAGCACCATCCACACGGCGGCGGCGCCCAGCGCCAGCAGCAGTCCCAGCGTTACTGGGGGCCAACTCTTGGCTCGCGAAGTCGATTCCATGGTACGGCTCTCCTTCACGAAAAGTCACGGGTGCGCGCCACCCAGAATATGGCGCCGAGAGTGAAAGCAGCAGCGGCCCCGCACACAACCGGGGCCAGCCCCGGGCTCCAAGCTAGCGACAGAAGCACAACGATTGGAAACAGGACTGCCGTGCCCGCCAGCGGCCAGAGTCGACTCCCGAAGATCCGCGCTGAGCGCAGACCGCTCAGAAAGCCGCCGAGATAGAACAGCGGCAATGCCAACCAGGCATCCCAGGCCCAGCGGCTCATCGACCACTCGAACGGCCCGGCGTGGGTTCCGGGCGTCGCGGCCCACAGCGCGTACAGCAAGAGCGGCACGCCGGCCATCAACCAGGTCAGCAGCGCGCCGGTCGCCAGCTTGGCCGCGAAGAGCCAGTGCCGCTCGAGCGGGCGGTGCAACAGGAACTGATACGTGCCGCGCGCCGACTCCCACAGGGTCTGCCACAGCCCGGCCACCGCGCCAAAAATGCCGGCCACGGCCAGCACCCACCAGCAGTATGGGTCGGCAACGAACGGGATCGTCTCCTCGGCGCGCCGGAAAAAGGGGAGCGGCAAACCGATCAGGATGCAGACCAGGTACAGCTCGATCAATCCGGCGAGCACCGCGAGCGGCGCCAGCGAGCGCAGCTCCTTGAGCACAATCGCGCGGATCATCGGCCAGCGCCGCGCGGGAAATCGCGGGCGAGCTACCGCCGGCATCCGCGCGGCTTCGTCGGGGGCTGGTGCCACGGCGGTCAGCATACGATCGGCTCCCATTCGAGATTGGGGAGAGGACGCGACTCGCCCCGTGTGTAGGCAATGAATGCGTCCTCGAGGTTCAGGGCCAGTTCTTCGACGGTGACGGGGTCGAGCGCCGCGACCAGCTCGCGCTGGGTGTCGCCGTAGTCGATAAAGACCAGCTCGAGCTTTCCGCCCAGTTGCCGCTGCGAGACCAGCCCTGGACAGGCGGGGAAGCGCGGGACGTCGCCGACAAAAGCCAGCACGACCCGCCGCAGCGACTCCTTGAAGTGATCGGTGGGGCAATCGACGCGGAGCACGCCGTCGGCCATGATCCCGATTCGATCGGCCACCCGCTCGACATCGCCGAGAATGTGCGAGCTGAAGAGAATCGTGCGTCCCTTGCGCTGAATCAGATGAATCAACGATTCGAGAAAGTCGCGGCGCACGACCGTGTCGAGCCCGAGCGTGGGATCGTCGAGAATCAGCAGCTCGGGATCGGGGGCCAAGGCCAGCGCCAGCGAGACTTGAGCTCGCTGCCCGTTCGAAAGCTGCCCGATCTTCGCCCGCGGCGAAATCGCGAAGTGGTCGACGATCTCGTCGAAAAAGCGTTGGTGCCAGATGGCGTAGAACTGCCGCGTGAATCGTGCCGTCTCGGCGACCGAGAGCGCGCGGTAGAGGGGATGCCCCTCCGCCAGATACGCGATCCGCGCGCGGGTTTCGGGCCCCAGCGCGTGGATGTCGTCTCCCAGCAGCCGGGCCGTGCCGGCATCGGGTTGCACCATGCCCAGCAGCATCTTGATGAGGGTCGATTTGCCGGCGCCGTTGCGACCGAGAAAGCCGTAGACGCAGCCTGCCGGGACTCGCAGCGTCACTTGGTTCACGACGCGGCGCGTGCCGTAGTGCTTGACCAGTCCGTCGATCTCGATGGAGTTCGTCATCGCGGGTGCTCCCTGGCGTCAACTTGCGCGGGCTGAATCGATCCACTGGTATTGCTTGACGCGTTCGTGGACGAGCTCCATGAGTTCGTCGGCCGAGAACCCCAGTCCCACGGCTTCGACCAGCAGGCGGTCGAGCCCTCCCAGCAGTCGCTCGCGGCGGATCTTCTTGGGGAGCGCGGGTGCGCTCCGGGCGACGAAGACCCCCAGCCCCGGCCGCGTGTAGAGGACCCCCTCGCGTTCAAGTTCGGTATACGCCCGGGCGATCGTGTTGGGATTGACCACCAGCTGCTGCGAAAGCTCGCGGACCGAGAGCAACCGCTGGTCGGGGCGGAGCTTGCCGCGGGCGATGCCGGCCCGGATCTGCTCGGCCAGTTGCAGGTAGATCGGCACGCCGGTGGTGGGGTTGATCGCGAGTTCCATCGATGTGTTCCAGGTGTACTAATAGTATTAATACAGTATTGCTCTGTCCAGAGCATTTCGCCAGAAATTTTTCGCCCGCCGCGGAGCCGCCCCCGCGCGGCAGTGCCACGCGCCGATCGGCTGCATTCACCGGGGCCGACGACTACAATCGGGCGGGCCGGAAAACGGTGGGCGAGAGAAGCTGGGGGATCCGATGCGGCGGCGCAGGTTTCTGACGAATTCGCTGGTGGCCGGCGTATCGCTTCTCAATTCGCGGCCGGCCAGCCGGAGCGCGGCCGCTTCCCCGGCGCCCGGCATGCGCCTGGGCCTCGACTCCCCCGCGCGGTTCTTCGATGGCGAACATTTCTGGTGCCACGGCCGGGCGGGGATTGTGCCCGGAGCCGGCCGGATCGGACTGCCCCGCGAGGTGATGACGATGAACACCATGGAAATGGCCGGCAGCGACGTTTTCAAGGCGATGGTCGACCTGCACACGGACGACTTGGGGAAGACCTGGTCCGAACCGCGCGAAGTCGCGGCGCTGGCCCCGCGCACCGAGACGATCGACGGCGTCGAGCGCCCCGTCGCGGTGAGCGATTTCTGGCCGCGTTGGCATCGGGCATCGCGGGCGCTGTTGGGGACGGGACACACCGTGGTCTACACGCCGGAGTGGAAGGTCGAGGCGCCGCGGCCGCGTCACACGGCGTATTCGTGGTACGATCCCGGCCGCGATGGCTGGAGCGCCTTGGAGAAACTCGAGATGCCATCTGGCGCGCGCTGCAGCGATGCCGGCGCCGGTTGTACTCAGCGCTGCGACGAACCCGACGGCACGATCCTGCTCCCCTGCTACTTTCGTCCGCCAGGATCGAATGCGCGGGTGACCGTGCTGCGCTGCCGTGTCGCGGAGCGCAAACTGACGTTCGTCGAGGCAGGGCGGGAGATCGCGATCGATGACGGCACGCGCGGATTGCACGAGCCTTCGCTGGTGAAATTCGGCGAGACCTATTACCTGACGATCCGCAACGACAAGTTGGGTTTCGTCACGACCAGCCGCGACGGCTTGAACTATGAGCCGATTCGGCCCTGGACGTTCGACGATGGCGCCGACTTGGGAAACTACAACACCCAGCAGCATTGGGTGATGCACAGCGACGGACTGTTCCTGGCGTATACGCGGCGCGGGGCGAATAACGATCACGTCTTCAGGCATCGTGCCCCGCTGTTCCTGGCGCAAGTCGATCCAGAGAAACTGCACGTCATGCGGGCGACGGAGCGCATCCTCGTGCCGCAGCGCGGCGCCCGGTTGGGCAACTTCGGCGTGACGGACTTGAGTCGCGACGAAACGTGGGTGACAGTCAACGAATGGATGCAGCCGCGCGGCTGCGAAAAGTACGGCAGCGACGGCAGTCTGTTTGTCGCCCGCATTCAATGGGATCGGCCGAACGAAAGCTTTGTCGATGTGTAACGGCGGGTCGGCTCTCGCCTAAGGAGCGTCGTGCGATGGGAACGTGGTTTGCGAGGTTCGCGGGCGCGGTTGTCGCGTTGTTACTGATCGGAACGCTGGCCGCCGAGGCGGCCGAGACCCCCCGGCGCCCCAACATCGTCGTCATCCTGGCCGACGATCAGGGGTGGGGCGACCTGAGTATTCACGGCAATCAGAATCTCTCGACGCCGCGAATCGACTCGTTGGGGCTCGATGGCGCTCGATTCGACCACTTTTACGTCTCCCCGGTCTGCTCGCCGACGCGGGCCGAATTTCTCACGGGACGCTGGCACCCGCGGGGCGGGGTGTGGAGCACCTCCACCGGTGGCGAACGGCTCGATCTGGACGAACGGACCATCGCCGACGTCTTTCGCGCCGCCGGCTACGCGACGGGCGCCTTCGGCAAGTGGCACAACGGCACACAGTGGCCCTACCATCCCCACGCGCGGGGATTCAGCGAGTACCTGGGATTCACGTCGGGACATTGGGGACAATACTTCCGGCCGCTGCTCGAACACAACGGCCAGTCGGTCCAGCCCGAGGGGTACATCACCGACGTACTCACCGAGGCGGCGCTGGAGTTCATCGGAGCGCATCGCCAGGAGCCTTTTTTCTGCTATCTGCCGTTCA
Organism: Planctomycetaceae bacterium; assembly: GCA_016793185.1. Lineage (GTDB taxonomy): Bacteria > Planctomycetota > Planctomycetia > Pirellulales > JAEUIK01 > JAEUIK01. The sequence continues at coordinate 4,604 of JAEUIK010000564.1, forward strand.
ACACGCCCCACTCGCCCATGCAGGTGCCGGAGCGGTTCTATACCAAGTTCGCCACGGCGGCGCTGCCGATGCGGCATCACGAGACCGCCAGGGAGGAACTGCCGATGACGCGCGCAGCGCTGGCGATGGTCGAGAACATCGACTGGAACGTCGGGCGGGTGCTCGACAAGCTCGACGAGCTCGAACTGGCCAATGACACGATCGTGCTCTATTTCAGCGATAATGGCCCCAACAGCTTTCGCTGGAACGGAGGTCTGCGCGGCCGCAAAGGATCGACCGACGAAGGGGGCGTCCGGTCGCCGCTGTTGGTGCGGTGGCCGGGCAAGATTCGCGCGGGAACGCGCGTACGGCCCATCGCGGGCGCCGTGGATCTCTTGCCCACGCTCTGTGCGTTGGCCGGCGTGCCGCGCTCCACCGACAAGCCGCTCGACGGCATCAGCCTGGCGCCGTTGCTGGAGGGGAGGGCCACCTCGCTGCCCGATCGGATGCTCTTTGCGCACTGGAGCGGCAATGTAAGCGTCCGCACCGAGCGGTTTCGCTGGAGTGACGAAGGAGAACTGTTCGACATTGCGGCCGATCCGGGCCAGACACGCGACGTGCGCGCGGACCATCCCGAAGTGGCCAAGAAATTGGAACAGGCCGTCGCCACGTGGCGGGCCGAGCTGCTCACCGATCTGCGCGACGACCGCCGGCCGTTTCCCGTCGGGTATCGCGAATTTCCCCTGACGAACTTGCCGGCGCGCGACGCGGTGCCGCACGGGGGAATTCAGCGGAGTGCACGCGCGCCGAATTGCTCGTTCCTGCGGAACTGGCGGAGCACCGAGGACTCGATCACGTGGAATGTCGAGGTGGCCACCGCCGGACGTTACGAGGCGACCCTGTATTACACTTGTGCGGCGGCGAACGTGGGAGCCGTGATCGAACTGAGCCTGGGGGACGCCCGCCTGGCGGCCAAGATCACCGAGGCTCACGATCCGCCGCTGATCGGCGCCAGCGACGATCGCGTGCCGCGGCAGGGAGAATCGTACGTCAAAGAGTTCCGCCCGCTGGCGATGGGGACGGTGACGTTTCCCGCGGGACGGGGCGAACTGCGGTTGCGCGCGCTGGAGATTCCCGGCCCAGAGGCAGTCGACGTCCGCGGGGTGGCGCTGCGCTTGGTGGAGTAGCGCCGGCGGCAAGATGCTGCGGGAATCGTCCTCGGGTGAGGCCGACTTTTCGTCGTGGGCGCGCCTGGGTGGACGCTTAGCGGAACCAGCCCTTCTTAGCGGGCGCGCCGCTGAAGGCGGCCAGCGCCGCGCTTTCGTCGGCGGCGATGTCCAGCAGCTTGTCGAGCTTGGTGATCTTGAAGACCTCGAGCACCTGCGGGCAGATGCCGCAAAGCTTGAGTTGGATCTTGTCGTTCTTGCACTGCTTGTTGAGCCGGACGATCTGGCCGAGCATGGCCGACGACATGAAGTCGACTCCGGCAAAGTTCAGCAGGAGCTTATGGTCGGCCGCCGCCTCCAGCGTGAGGTTGGCGAATTCGCTGCCGATCGTGCGGATGGTGTTTTCGTCGAGAATACGCGTCTGCGTGAACGTGACCATCACCACGTCGCCGCGTTCTTGAATCGCCAGGTTCGCCACGGGGGCTGCTCCTTGAGAGTTCAGCGGATTGTGTGCTGCGCCCGCTAGCCTAGCAGGTCGCGCTCCCAATACTAGATTAGCTCGGAGATTGGCTCGGCATCGCTCAAAATCGGCACGGGCCGACCGGCATGATCGGTAAAGGATTGCCGGTGATCGATGCCGAGATGGCGATAAATCGTGGCCAGCAGATCAGCCGGCTTGAGGGGGCGCTCGGTGGGATACTCCCCCTTCGAGTTCGTGGCCCCGATCACTTGCCCCATCCGCAGGCCACCACCCGCGACGAGCGCCGCCTGGGC
>JAEUIK010000618.1 GCA_016793185.1 Planctomycetaceae bacterium
GGCTCGTGATTCGCTGATCGATGTGCCGGAAATGCACATTGGCAAATCGAGCCGTGATCTCTTCACGCCTCAGGCATCAATCACCTTGGGTCGGCGAAACACGATCCGCACGGATCGGATCGTCCTCGGCGTCGGAACGATCAACGCCACCATCCAGGGGCGCGCCGACAGTGAATTGCAGCTCGGCGAGCCCAATCGGCGTGTCGACGTGGCGATCGCCTCCGGCGAGCTCGGCGCGACCACCCGCAAGTTCACCTCGGCGCTGGACCTCAGCCGCACCGCCACCACCGCTTGGCTCGGTGACGTCAGCGTCGGCGACGGCCACGCCGACAATCCGCTGGCTCTCACCGGGCGCCTCGCCTTCGGCCCCAACTCGCATATCGAGGCCCGATCGATCACGCTGGCCCAAGGGAACGCCACTGGCATTCTCGAACTCAGCGGTGGCGAGCTCCTGGTCGAGAGGATCGCGCGCGGCGCCGGCGCCGCGCAATTCAAGTGGACCGGCGGAACGCTCGAGGTTGGGGAGTTCGGCGACGACGACTTCGCCTTCGATCTCGCGAACCTCGGCCAGGGGATCCTCGGAATTCCCGATGTGTCCGGACTCGCCACGATCCACGGCGACTACTCCCAGGGCCCCCAGGCGACGCTCGAGGTCCACGGCCGCGCGGCGGGCGTCGAGCAAGTGAGCGTCACCGGCAACGCGACGCTAAGCGGTACGCTCAAGTTGCGGCTGGAGCCCGGCTTCCACCCGGTCGTGGGGGAAACCTTTCTGCTCGTGGCCGCCGCCGGCGTGGGTGGAACCTTTGACCGCGTCACGGGATTCCTGGCAGGCGACACCTTTCTCCATCCGCTGTACTCGGCGTCGTCGATCGAACTGCGGGCCTATCGCGCCGGCGACGGCAACCTCGACGGCGCGGTCGACGGAGCCGACTACACCCGCTGGTCCGACCATTATCTCACCACGACTCACCAAGGCGTCGCCGCGGGGGATTACAATGGAGACGGCCTCGTCGACGGCGCCGACTACACCCTGTGGGCCGACCACTTCACCGCCGCGCCGAGCCTGACACTGGCGACGCACGCCGTGCCCGAGCCGAGTTCGCGGCTCCTGGCCCTGCTGGGGATCGTGCTCGGCGCGGCGGTGAGCCGCGGCCGAGCCCAGTTCTGACGGAACCTTCAGCTTCGAGTCGCCCCGCGCGAGCGACTTACGAAAGAGTCACGCGCTCGATCTTGGCACACGCGCGCGTCCGTCACTAGAGTGAAACGTAGCGCCCGGCACCGACGTCGCCTCCGCGGCGTCGCGTGTTTCTCTCGCCGGCAAAGTCCGCAGCGCTCCCGCCCCACCGCGGCGAGCAACAGGAGACCATGCCATGTCCAACGAGCAAGCGGAAGGAATTCCGGAAAGTGTCTCGCATTATCTGCGTGCGGCGGCCTATGCACGCGCACAGCAGCCCCAGGCCACGATCAGGAGCGACCGCGGCGAGCACCTCACCGTCGCGATCAGCCGCGAGGCCGGCATCGACGCCGGCGCTTACGCGCGGGCGATCGGACAGCAACTCGGCTGGCCGGTCTGGGATCGTGAGCTGCTGGAATTGATCGCCGGCCGCCTCGGCTCGCGGGTGAGCGAGCTGGAAACGCTCGACGAGCGCCACATCAGTTGGATCCAGGAATCGCTCGAAGCGTTTCTGTTCTTGCACACCGTCAATCAGCAGGTCTTCGTGCGGCACCTCTCGGCAACGATGCACGAGCTCGCGCAGCAGGGCAACTGCATCATCGTGGGCCGGGGCGCGCCGCACATCCTGCCGCCCTGGACGACGCTCAAGGTCCGGCTGGTTGCGCCGCGCGACGAGCGGATCGCCAGCTTCAGCCGTCAACTGGGACTGGCCGATCTCGCGCAGGCCCAGCGTGAAATGGACAAAATCGACCGCGAACGGACCCGCTTCGTGGCCGAGCACTTCCACAAGGATCCCCGCGACCCGGCCAGTTACGACGTCGTCCTCAATACTGCGCACTTCAGCCGCGACGAATGCGCGCGACTCGTGATCGACTTCCTGCACGCATTCGCGCATCCGCGGGAGGCGTCAGCCCCGCGGCTGGCGGTGTCGGCCTGAGCCGGCCGCGGAACGCCGTGCGCGTGCGGGGCGGAAATCCTTACGGCCCGAAGAGCTCGCCCAAGCGGACCGCCAGCCAGGGTACGATTAGCCAGGCCACCACGGCGGTCAGGAGCAGTAACAGCGCGGCTTTCCGCCAGCTACGCTGCGCCGGCGCGGGTTCATTGGCCCCGTGCCGGCGGAGATTATCGCTGCCATTCGCCTGGTAGGGGTTGTCGTGCGCGTTGCCCATCGCTTGAGTTTAGCAGTCCGAGTGCCGGAAAACCTCGGCGGGCGACCAGCTCCTTCCGGCGGTCGCGAAGTCGCCGGCGGGTGCGTATACTTGCCGGCATGGATACACCTCGCAGTCGCTGGCCCCGGATTCTGATTGTCGTCGCGGTGCTGGCGCTCGTGAGCGCCATCCTGGTGGGGTCCACGCTCGTCTCCTGGCATCGCGACCGCAGCGCCGCGATCGAGTTTGCCTGTGACGGGACGATTACCTCGTTCAAGCCGGAGGATGTCTACAATCCTCCGGTGCTGATCGTGCAGAATGCAGATGGCACGCTGGTGACGCTCGAGAGTCGCGCGATCGCGCTGACGGAGCGCGAGGCCATTTCCGGGGCGCGGATCGTCAAGCAGCGCAACACTCCGGACGCCCAGATCAACGGGGTGCCGCTCACGTTCGTGCGCGATCCGTGACGAACCACCGGTGCTCGCCCGAACGGCAATGCCAGCTCGTCAGCGGGGCTCGCGTTCGATCCGCCGCAGCGCGTCCAGCAGCCGCTCAACGTCGCGCTCGTCGTTGTAGAGATGGCACGAGACGCGCACCAGACGCCTCCCCTGCCAGGATTTGACGAGCGCTTCAATCCGATGTTCGTGCCAGAGCCGCTCCTGCAGCGCGTGCGCATCCCCCGGCGCGATCGGCACCGACACCATCGAGCCATACCAGCCCAGGTCGTCGGCCGTCAGGGGAGGCTGCCGGCCCAATTGCAGCAACTGGCCACGGGCATACTGCGCCAAGGCATGGGTCGAGCTGCGAAACGCTTCGAGGCCGACGTCCCGCTCGAGAAAATCGATCGCGGCGGGAATCGACAAGTTCGCCGACGGATCGCGGGTGCCCATCCAATCGAACTCCCCCTGCCAGCTCGGCGTGCCACCCGGAGTCTCTCCCCAGCTGATCGCCAGCGGCTGGATCGTCGCCCGCCGCCGTGGATGCACGTAGCAAAAGCCCGACCCGAACGGGGCGGACAGCCATTTGTGGCAGCTCGCACAATAAAAATCGCAGTCGAGCTCGCGCAGCTCCAAGGGGAGCATCGCCACGGCATGGGGGCCGTCGATGCAGACGGGCAGTTCGCGGCGCCGGGCTTCGGCGCAGATCTGTCGGGCGGGAAGGATCACCGCGGTCGGGGACGAAATATGGCTGAACACCACCAGGCGCGTGCGGTCGGTCACGCCGGCGAATAGCGCGCGAACGACTTCGTCGGGATCCTCCAACGGCAGCGGCAAGGGCTGGATCACCACTCGGGCCCCGACTCGCTCGCACGTGGTGCGCCAGATCCGCTCGACGGCCCCGTACTCATGGTCGGTCAGCAGGACTTCGTCTCCCGCACGCAACTCCACCGCGCGGGCGACGAGATTCATGGCCACCGTGGCGTTGTCGAGCAGCAGGAGATCGGCGGCGGCGCACCCGACGAACTTTGCCAGCCGGTCGCGCGTCTCTGCCAGGCAGCGCTCCAGACGATGGACGAAGAAATCCATGGGGTCGGATTCGAGCTCGTCGCTCCAACGGCGCTGCGCCTCGCGCACCGCGTGGGGAGACGGGCCAAACGATCCGTGGTTCAGGTATGTAACGCCCGGCCGCAACGTCCAGGCGGATTTCCAGGGAGAAGCCATCTGCGAACGATCCTCAGGTTGCCCACGTACACGGGCGCGCCTGCCGGGCGCGGGAATCTCTCGGCGACTTGCAATTCGCCCCGATCTCCGTTAGTTCTGTTAGGGCGCTCGCGCGGCCCAGGGCCGGCGAGTCGCCTGGGCGACGCATCGGCAACCGGCTGGGAAGCTGGGTTCGCTTCCCCAGCCCCGCAGCCAAGCCCGCACCAACCCCACCTGCCTCGCGAGGATCCCATGCCCGAGTTGTCCGACGAGAAGTCACAGGCCTCCCAGGGCAAGCGCATCCTGCTGGTCGACGACGACAACGAGATCATCGAGTCGATGCGGTTCGCGCTCGAGGCCAAAGGGTACCAGATTCTCGTCGCCCGCGACGGCAATCAAGGGCTGGCCATGGCCGAGCGCGAGGATCCCGACCTGGTGATTCTCGACATGATGATGCCCAAGCGGAGCGGATTCCTCGTGCTCGAGAAGCTTCGCCGCTCGCGGCCGATCCCGCTGCGGGTGATCATGATCACCGCCAACGAGGGCAGCCGCCATAAAGCCTACGCCGAGATGCTGGGGGTCGACGATTACATTCGCAAGCCGTTCGCGATGGATCGGCTGATGGAAAGTGTCCAGCGGCTGCTTCCGAATTAAAGTCTCCTCGTCCCGATTGCCCTCCTCCAGCCCTCCTTCGTCCCCCCCGCCGGCCGAGCGGCCGGGCGCAAGAACGCAAGAGTCGCGCGAGCCCGGGGAAAAATTCGGCGGCCGCCCGCCGGTCCTGATTCTTGCCGGCCGCTGCGGAAACGAGCTATCCCGCGCCGGCAGAAGCCGGACAGTGCGCATCGCGCTGCCGTCGCGACGTCGTAATCCGAACACGACGGGCCGGGGGGCGGGCGTTGCCGCACCCCCCCGCAGTCTGCGCGAAAGTCGTTGCTCGATCGGAGGTTGCTAGCTGCGCCCGGGGCCCCGGGGCGCGTGGTCGACGACCGGGCCGCACGAAAGTCGATCTTGCCCCGTTCACCAGGTCGAGCGATACTATCTCATAGAGCGATACCAGCCGCCGGCGGACTTCCGGGGGCCGAGCGGGGCAATCTGGCCCGATTCCGTTTCACGCCGGGGCCCGCCGCCCGCCCTACTTTTCCGCAACCACTCGTTCTTTCGCAACTCCTTCGGGCTGTCAACGAGCCCGTGCGGTGACTTCCGGCCGCCTTCTTTCCCCCGGTCCCAGTCATTGTCGAGCGTTGTCGCGCGTGGACGCGCGCCTCGGCTGACGATCCGGCGCGAACGTGAGCCCAAGCCGGACCGATTTCCCACCGCCAGGACTCGTCGACATCCCGTGGCAGACGGGGATTCCGGCGCAGGCCGGTCCTCGCTGACGATCGTTCCGCACAACGTGACTGAGGAAGTTTGGATCCCGAGCAGACCTCTAAATACGATGGAAAACAGTCGGCTGCCGCGGCTTGAGTCGGTGGTCAAGTTCGACCGCTGGATCGGGTTCCACGGGCCGCCTGCCCTCCGGGGAGAGCGTCAATGACCGATGGACGCACGATCATCTCACTCGTGGCCGAGCGCCAGGATCTCGACCAGTTCCGCAAGAAGAACTGGGAGGGAACGTTCGAGGCCTATCTCGACCTGGTTCGCGCCCAGCCGGAAGTCACCCGCAACGCTTTCGAGCGGGTGTACGACATGGTGCTGTCTTACGGCACCGAGGTGCGCGACGAGTTTCGCGAGAAGCGCTCACACTATCGCTTCTTCGACGATCCCGATGACGACGGCCGCGACGCGGTCTTCGGCCTCGACGAGACCCTGGCAGCGCTGGTCAACGCCTTCAAGAGCGCGGCCAAGGGCTACGGCATCGAAAAGCGCGTCCTCCTGCTGCACGGCCCGGTGGGCAGCAGCAAGAGCACGATCGCCCGGCTGATCAAGAAGGGGCTCGAGCGCTACTCGGCGCGCGACGAAGGGGCCCTGTTCACCCTGGGATGGGTCGATGTCGATGATCCGCAGTCGGTCCATTGGTGCCCGATGCACGAGGAACCGCTGCACCTCATCCCCGAGCGATTCCGCGCCGACGTCAGCGGCTCGCTCAACTCCGGGCGCGAACCGGGAGCTTACCACGTCAAGATCGTGGGCGAACTGTGCCCCTTCTGCCGTTATGTCTATAGCGAACGGCTCAAGCTCTATGGCGGCGACTGGACGCGCGTCGTGCAGGACGTCCGCGTCAAGCGGTTGCTCTTGAGCGAGAAGGACCGCATCGGCATCGGCACCTTCCAGCCGAAAGACGAGAAGAACCAGGATTCGACCGAGCTCACCGGCGATATCAACTATCGCAAGATCGCCGAGTACGGCAGCGACAGCGATCCCCGGGCGTTCAACTTCGACGGTGAATTCAATATCGCCAACCGCGGCGTCGTCGAGTTCGTCGAGGTGCTCAAGCTCGACGTGGCGTTCCTTTACGACTTGCTGGGGGCCAGCCAGGAGCACAAAGTCAAGCCCAAGAAGTTCGCCCAGACCGACATCGACGAGGTCATCATCGGCCATACCAACGAGCCCGAGTATCGCCGGCTGCAGAACAACGAGTTCATGGAAGCGCTCCGCGACCGGACGGTGAAGATCGACGTGCCGTACGTCACGAAGCTGTCGGACGAGATCAAAATCTACGAGAAGGACTACAACCCGAAAAAGGTCCACGGCAAGCACATCGCTCCCCACACCATCGAAGTGGCCGCGATGTGGGCGATCCTGACCCGCCTCGAGGAGCCGAAAAACGCCGGCCTCTCGCTGTTGCAGAAGATGAAGCTCTACAACGGCAAGTCGCTGCCGGGCTTTACCGAGGACAATATCAAGGAACTCCGCGAGCAGGCCTTGTACGAAGGAATGCACGGCATTTCGCCGCGCTACGTCCAAGACAAGATCTCCAACGCCCTGGTGGCGCACTCCGGCGCAACTTCGATCAATCCCTTCATGGTGATGAACGAGCTCGAATCGGGCCTCAAGCACCACAGCCTGATCACCAGCGAAGAAACCAAGCAGCGCTACCGCGAGCTGCTGGGCGTCGTCAAGGGGGAGTACGAGAACATCGTCAA
>JAEUIK010000633.1 GCA_016793185.1 Planctomycetaceae bacterium
CCAGCAGGACCTTCCCGCGCGACGAGCTGGCCTGGGCCCGCGCCTTCTCCGCCTCCATGAACGGCATCAGGTAGGCAACCGCCTTCTTCATCACCCGGGCCGACTTGACGACCTGCGGCAGAAACATCTTGCCTGCGCCGAACAGGTCGCCGACGATCTGCATTCCCGCCATCAAGGGCTGCTCGATGATTTCCAGGCACGAGGCGTACACGCCGCGCGCTTCCTCCAGGTCCCCGTCAAGAAAGTCTGCCGCGCCATGCACCAGGGCGTGCGCGAGCCGCTCCTGCACGGTGCCCGAGCGCCAGGCCAGGTCGGCCTCGCGTTTTTCTCCCGCCTGCGGTTTGACTTTTTCGGCCAGTGCCACCAGGCGCTCGGTGGCATCAGGTCGGCGATTGAACAGGACGTCCTCGACCGCGTCGCGGAGGGGGGCGGGAATGTCCTCATAGACCGTCAATTGGCCGGCGTTGACGATGCCCATGTCCAGCCCGGCCTTGATGGCGTGATAGAGGAACGCCGCGTGCATCGCCTCGCGCACCGTATCGTTGCCGCGGAACGAGAAGGAAATGTTGCTGACGCCGCCCGAGGTCTTGGCGCCCGGCAGCAACCGCTTGATCTGCCGCACCGCCTCGATGAAATTGACCGCGTAGTCGTTGTGCTCTTCGATGCCCGTCGCCACGGTCAGGATGTTCGGGTCGAAGATGATGTCCTCGGGCGGGAAGCCGACTTTTTCGGTGAGCAGCCGGTAGGCGCGCTGGGCGATCTCGACGCGCTGCTCGGTCGAAGTGGCCTGGCCGGTTTCGTCAAAGGCCATCACCACCACCGCGGCCCCGTAGCGGCGCACCAGGCGCGCTTGCTCGAGGAACTTTTCCTCCCCTTCCTTGAGGCTGATCGAGTTGACGATCGCTTTCCCCTGCACGCATTTGAGTCCCGCCTCGATAACCGACCATTTTGAGCTATCGATCATGATCGGGATGCGGCAGATATCCGGCTCGGCGGCGACCAGGTTCAAGAAGCGCGTCATGGCCGCTTCGCCGTCGAGCATTCCCTCGTCCATGTTGACGTCGAGAATGTTGGCCCCCCCCTCGACCTGTTGCCGGGCAATGGCCAAAGCGGCGTCGTAGTCGCCGGCCAGGACGAGGCGCGCGAATTTCTTCGAGCCCGTCACGTTGGTCCGTTCGCCGATCAGGGTGAAATTGCTCTCAGGGCGGAGGGTCAGGGGTTCCAGCCCGCTGAAGCGCGTCAGGTGGTCGCCCCGTGGCCGCGGCCGGGGCGTGGCAGTCTGCATGGCCGCGGCGATGGCGCGAATATGCTCGGGCGTCGTCCCACAGCAGCCCCCCACAATGTTCAACCAGCCGTTGGCCGCGAACTCGGCGAGCGTCCGCGCCATCTGCTCGGGCGTTTCGTCGTAGCCGGTCGGCGACAGCGGGTTCGGCAAACCCGCGTTCGGATGGCAACTGACATAGACCGGCACCAACCGCGCCAGTTCCTCGACGTAGGGCCGCATCAGGGACGGGCCGAATGCGCAATTGATACCCACGCTGAGCAAATCGGCGTGCGAGATCGAAGCCCAGAAGGCTTCGAGCGTCTGCCCCGACATCGTGCGTCCGCTACGATCGGTAATCGTCACCGAGACCATCACCGGCAGCCGTACCTGGTGATCCTCGAAGTACTCTTCGATGGCAAACAGACAGGCCTTGAGATTGAGCGTATCGAAGCAGGTTTCGGGCAGCAGGATGTCGACGCCCCCGTCGACCAGTGCGGCCACCTGCTCGTAATAGGCGCGGCGCAAGTCGTCGAAATTTACCAGCCGCGAGCCGGGATCGTCGACGTTGCCCGAGATCGAGGCCGTACGATTGGTGGGCCCGATCGAGCCCGCCACGAAGCGGGGCCGGTCGGGGGTGATGGCCGTCATCCAGTCGGCGGCGCGGCGGGCGCAGGCCGCTCCCGCGCGATTGATGTCGCCGACCCAATTCTCAAGACCGAAGTCGGTCAGCGCGATCGACGTGGCGACGAAGGTATTGGTCTCGATAATGTCGGCGCCCGCCTCAAGATACTGGCGGTGGATCTTCTCAATGGCCGCTGGCTGGGTCAGGTTGAGGATGTCGGCGCAGTTCTTCACGTCCAGCGGATGTTGCGCGAACTGGCTGCCACGAACGTCGGCGTCGCTCAACTTCAGTGACTGGATCATCGTCCCCATCGCACCGTCGAGCATGAGCACGCGATGGGCCAAGAGTTGTTCCAGGAGCTGCCTGGTGTCTGTCCGTTCGGCAATCGACATCGAGTGGTTTCCGCTAGGAACTGTCGCCCCTGACGCGCCGCGTAGTCCGGTCAATTCGCCGCCCGCTGGTCGGCTCCCTTGAGCCCGACCAGCCAGCGAGCTGAAACTGGGGCGCGGCGCACTAACAACAAGAATGCCAGTGACTTAACAACCTGCGAGTATGGCAGAGGACGCCCGGCTTCTCAAGGCGCGCATGCTCCCGCGCCGGGTGCGTGGGGGTACGACACGCTACAACGCGAACAGCTCGTAGAATGCGAAGGAGACTCAAGATCGGCAATTTCGGAACCGATAAGCCCTAAAGCCAACCGGCGCAATGCAGCGGTACGCGCCTGCGCTCTCGCGCCAGAGAGCGATCCCGGTCACGCAAGGTTCGCTGCCGCCGGCGAGGTCGAACGACGCTGCCGACGAAGGATCGCTGGCGTCACGCGGAGCTGACTTCATGCCAGGGAATGGATTCCCCGAGGCCAACCTGCGGACCACCGAACGTCGCGCACCGACGGCGGCCGGGCCGCGTCCCAACGTCGGGCCGCGCGTGCTGATCCGCCTTCCCGATCTCCGCCAGCCGCCGCGACCCGCCGCGTGGAAGCGCTGGCTGGGACTCGTCCTCGCCTTGTTGGGAGGCGGCAGCCTGAGTGCCGCCGGCGCACGCTCGCGAGCCCACGGCAAGCCGGGTTCCCCCTCGGAGTTGACCACCGAGCAGGCGACCGTCGCCCGGTGGAGGGCGATCTTCCGGTACCTGCGGCCGCTCTTCGATTACGTGATCTCGCACCCCAAAACGATCGTCAGCGGCGGACTAGCCGCGGCCGCGCAGTTTGCCGCCCTGGTCGCCTGGCACGAGTCAGGCCGGACGAATCCCCCCCCCTCCCACTCGGGACCCCCGCACACCGTGGCCTGCGACGACGCTCCCGCGAACTGGTCGAATCCACCAGCCACCCAGCTAGGACGGCGTTCCCCAACGGCGCCCGCGGCAGACGCGTTCCGGCAGGAGCGCGACCACGGCCCGCAACTCGTCGATCCCCACCGCGCGTCCCCCGCGGGGAACCGCACCGAAGGGACTGCGCGCCCGCAGCGTGACTGGCAAGCGACGCCGCACGCCGCCCTGAATCGCGGCAGCTGCCTGACCGCGCAGTCGGCCGCGCGCCGCGAGGCGCGTGCGGCCGCGGCCAACGATCCGGCCTCGACGCGGCGGTCGCACGACGCCGGCGAGACCTTGGCGGGCGCGCCGCAGCCCCGGACCTCTGGAGTCGCGTGGCTCGAGGGAAGCATCATTCCGTCGCCCATTCGCGAGGCAAGCCATGAGCCGGCTCAACCGCGCGTTCATTAAGGCCTTCGAGCGCCAACCGGAGGTCGAGCCACCCGTCGGCAGTGCCGTGGATGAGGCGCCGGCCCCAATCGCCGCTGAGGCGCAGAGCACCGAATCGCACCTGACCGGCGCCGCGCCGCACTGGGCCGACGCCGGAGTTGCGGTAACCGAGCGCGAGCAGGTTTTGACCGTTGTCGACGCGCCGCGAAGTTCACCGGCACTGGCCGTCGCCGCCGAGGCGGTCTTCACGGAGTTCTCAGCAACCGTGCGGGTCGCCGATCGCCCCACTCGGCCGACCGTCGACGAAGCCCCAGTCGTCGCTGACGACGAGGATCGCGGTTGGACGCCTCCGTACCTTCACGATGGCCCTTCTGATTGGAGGTCAGTCGCACAGGAGTTGCCGGCGAGCGTGCTGGAGTTGCCCACGGCGCCAGAGTCGCCGCGCGCGGCGCCCGACAGCGCCCCGCGGACCGGGTTGCCCCGCCAACAGAGTGCATTGGGAGATCCGATTCGGATCGACCCGAGTCATGCGGTCCCCCTCGCGCCGCCGGCAGCGGAGCTTGCGGATGAGGAACTCCTCGCCGACGCCGATCCCTGGTTACCGCCGCTGATCGAACCGCTCGCTGCCGCGCAATACGCGCTGCACGGCGCCGCGACCGACGCCGAGTCGAACGAGCCGGCGCTGCAGGTCGACAGTTTTGCCTGGCCGGCGACTTGCTTGTCGTTGCTGGAATGCCTGGAAAGCGAGTTTGCCAGCCTGGTCGAGGAGTTGTTCGCGGGGGCGGCTCAAGGCCGGAAGGTACTGGCGATCAGCGGGTACCGGCGCAACGCGGGTCGCACCACGTTCCTGCTCGCGACCGCCAGAGCGCTCGCGGCACGCGGCGCGCGCGTCGCGATTCTCGACGCCGACTGGGATTATCCCCACTTGGCCGAGCGCTTGGGGGTCGCCCCCGAGTCGGGCTGGCAGGATGTCTTGTGCAATCAACTGCCCTTGGCGGAGGCGATGATCGAATCGCTCATCGACGGCGTTACGCTCCTCCCGGCGCGCAAAGCTGGGCGCGGCGCCGGCACCGCCGATCTCGGCGTGGCCGAGCGCAATCTGGCCTGGCTGCGTTCCGCCTACGACTTCGTCCTGCTCGATACCGGCCGGCTCGACGACCCGGGAGAAGAAAAGATCGGCAGCCTGCTGCTGGAGAAGATGCCGATCGACGGCGTACTGCTGGTGCACGATGTCTCCACCTCGACCCT
>JAEUIK010000662.1 GCA_016793185.1 Planctomycetaceae bacterium
CTGGCCGAAGCCCGGGCCGAGGTCGCTCGCAGTCGCCGTCAGGTCGAGCTCGACCTGGCGTTCGAGCAGCTCACGAAGATCCAGGATGAGTTGGCCGCCGTTCACGCCCGGCAGCAAGAGGTTGTCGGCGAAGCGGAACGCCTCGAAGGGTTGCGCCAGCAGGAGGGGCGCCTCTCGCGAGGCCAGGCCGAAAGCGTGGGAGAGCTTGGCCGCGAGCAGCGACAGATCGGCGCCGAGACGGATCGCCTCACCGAGAAGCTCGCCGCCGCCGAGGCCTTTACTTTGGCGCTCCGCCGGGCAACCGACGAGATGGCGCGCGCGGCCGAGCATTTCGATCGCCAGCAAACCGACCTCGCGGCACAACAGGCAGCGCGCCGCGCGCTACAACGGCTGGAACTCCTGCTCCAGGCGCTCGCCGCCGATCCCAGCCCAGGGGATCAGCAACCCCAGGGCAACGACGGCGAATCACCGAGCGGCGGAGCCGGCGGTTCGCCCGGCCAGCCCGGCGACGCGATTGCCGAAATTGCTCAGCTCAAGCTGATCAAGCTCATGCAAGAAGAAGTGAATGCGCGGACCCGGGAGCTGGACGAAAGTGTGAGCAAACATCAAACGCCGGGACCCGAGGCGCAGCAGGAGTACACGCGGCTGAGTGAAGAGCAAAGCCAATTGGCCGACCTGGTGCGCAATCTCACGCCCATCGTTGCCGAGGACATTGAGAACGATCCTCTCCAGCTGCCGGATTTGCGCGACGACGTCGGCGAACCCCCGCCCGCCGAGGAGCAACCGTGAGCACTTCGATGACGACAACGCCGACCGTCAGGCCGCCGCGCACCTGTCCGCGCTGCCCGACAACCTGGGGAGTGGCGATTACTCTGACCGCACTGGCCTTGCTGCTGGGTAGCGTGAGCGCGCGCGGCTTCGATGAGCCGGCCGCCCAGCCAGCGCCGAGCCTCGACGACGAGCTGCTCAAGGATCTCGAAAGCGACCTGGAGGGTGGCCTCGGCGAAGACGAGGCGAAGACTCCGCCGCAGCGACCGCGCGGGGAGACGGCGCCGATGGGGGGAAAGCGACCGCTGGGGGGCGCAGCGCCGGGCAAGAAACCCGCCGACGCTTCCGAACCCCGCGTGGACGAGGACGAGCTGGATCGCGAGTTGCTCCGGCAATTGCAGCCCGACGCCGGCGAAGAGGACCACGCGCTGTCGCGCATCGGCCGGAGCATGCGCGAGGTGGGTGAGCTGGTGGGACAAGCGAAATCAGGCCAGCCGACGCAGCAGAAGCAGGAACAGATCGTGGCTGATCTGGACAAACTGCTCGAAGCCGCGCGTCAGCGACAGCGCCAGTCGAAATCCTCATCGTCGCAGCAACAGACGGCCTCGCGGCAGCCCGCCGGCCAGCAATCGCAGCCGGGCAAATCCGGTAATGGCGGCAATCAACCGGCGCAAGAGAGCAGCGAGAATCTCCGCGACCGGACCGCCGCGACGCCGGATCCCGCCGAGATGAAGGATCTTTTGCGCGACCTGTGGGGACACTTGCCCGAGCACGAGCGGCAGATGGTGATCAACTCGACGATCGAGCGTTTCCTTCCCAAGTACGAGTTGTTGATCGAGGCGTACTTCAAGCGACTGGCGGAAGAAACGGCGGACCGCTAGCGTCGCCGTTCCCCTCGGAGGTGCCCCATGGATCGTCGCGCCTTTGTCTCGACCGCGCTCGGCGGCGCCGCGGCTCTCTGCACCGCGCGCGCACCGGCCCAGGATGCGGAGCTCGAGAAGGTCGCTGGGGAATACCTCACGCCCGCCGCGCAAAAGGCGATTGCCAAAGGGCTGGCCTTCCTGGCTTCGCGGCAGAAGGATGACGGCTCCTTCGGCGATGCCGGCTACAGTCGCAACACGGCCGTCTGTGCTCTGGCCGGCATGGCGTTCATGTCATCGGGCAGTACGCCGGGCCGCGGGCCGTACGGCGGCAACGTCGACCGCTGCCTCGATTTCATTCTCGCCCACACCGAGAACAGCGGCTTCATCAACGTCGAAGGGGCCACGACCCACGGCCCCATGTACGGGCACGGCTTTGCCACGCTCTTTCTGGCGGAAGCCTACGGCATGACGCTGCGGGCCGACATTCGCGAAAAGCTCTCGAAGGCCGTGCAACTGATCGTCCAGACGCAGAACCGCGAAGGGGGATGGCGCTATCAGCCGGTGCGCCAGGACGCGGATATTTCCGTCACGATTTGCCAGGTGATGGCGC
>JAEUIK010000671.1 GCA_016793185.1 Planctomycetaceae bacterium
GCGACGACCCCTGGTTCCGGCCGGTAGATTTGCAGCTTGGTCCCGACGGGGCTCTCTATATCGCCGACTTCTACAACTGCATCATCGGCCACTATGAGGTGCCACTGACGCATCCGCGGCGCGATCGCGACCGCGGGCGGATCTGGCGCGTCGTCTACAAGGGGGATGGCGCTGGCTCAGTCGCTTCCCGCATCGGTCCCGACTTCACGCGGGCCACCGTCGCCGAGCTAGTGGCCCTGCTCAACGACCCCAACCTCAACGTCCGCGTCCAGGCCACCGAGCAGCTCGCCGGCCGCTGTGCTCCGGAATCGCCCGAGCTGCTCTTGCCGATTCTGCAACAGGGATCGGCGACCCAACGGGCCCACGGAATGTGGATCCTCGAGCGGCTTGGCAAACTCGCTGATCCCCTTGTCATCAAGCTCCTGGACGATCCGGAAGCGCTCGTGCGCGTCCACGTGGTGAAAGCGCTGGCCGAGCGTTCGGACTGGGGCTCTGGCGAGCTCAAGGTCGCTGCACGGTTGCGAGAAAAGCTGGCCGATCCCGACGCTTTTGTCGTCCGGGCGGCCGCCGAAGCCTTGGGACGACACCCCGACGTGACCCAGGTCTGCCTCCTCCATGAACTCTTGAACCGCACCCCGGCGGACGACACGCATCTGATTCACGTGGCGCGGATCGCGCTGCGCGAGCACCTGCTTGAACCGGGCATGTACGCAAAGCTGGCTGACGCCGCGAATCAGGACCCGAAACTGGCCGCCCGGCTCGCCGACGTCAGCCTCGGGGTCCCCACACCCGAGGCGGGGGCGTATCTGCTCGCGCACCTGGTGACAGGCGATGTCCCGCGGGAGTTGATCGGTCCTTACTTGCATCACGTCTCCCGGCACATCGCCGCGGATCAAGTCCCGTCGATCTATGCCTATGCCGAGGTCTTTCAAGAGGCCGATCCGACGATGCAGTTGAGCGCCGTGCGCGCGATGCACCAGGGAGCGCAAGAACGTGGAAGTCAGACGCCCGGCGTCGTGCTGCGCTGGGGACAGCAGCTGACGCGCAAGCTGCTTGAGACCAACCAGGCGGACGGGGTCCGCGACGGAATTGCCCTGGCTCAAGAGTTGCGCATCGCGGAGACGTTCGACGCCGTGGCCAGCGCGGCCAGCAAGGCTGCAAAGTTTCCCGATCTGCGTCCCGCGGCCGTCGATGCCTGTCTGCACGTCGACTCTGGCCGCGCCATCGAACTGTTGTCGGCGATGCTGGCGGATCCGGCGGAACCGCTGGCGATTCGACAGAAGGCGGCCCAGGCCCTGGCCACGATCAACAACGACGCCGCCCGAGCCGAACTTGTGCGGCAGCTCGCCACGGCTCCCGAGCGGCTGGCCGTCGACATTGCCGTCGGACTGGCGGGCAGCCCCGAGGGGGCGCGGCTGCTGTTCGATGCCGTTCGCGGCGGAAAGACCTCCGGGCAGGTACTGCGCGAGCAGGTGGTCGTCGCCCGGCTGCAGGGGCATCGACGGCCGGCCATCGACGCCACGCTCGATGAGCTGACCGCGTCGCTCCCCCCGCGCGAGGAGCGGCTGGCGCAGTTGATCGACTCCCGACGCGAGGGCTTCCACCAGGCTAACCGGGATCCCGAGACGGGCAGGGCGCTCTTCAAGAAGGTGTGCGCGGCGTGCCACAAAGTGGGGGGTGAAGGCAACAAGATCGGGCCCGAGCTCGACGGAGTCGGCGTGCGCGGTCTCGATCGCCTGCTCGAAGACGTGCTCGACCCCAATCGCAACGTCGACCAGGCGTTCCGCAGCACGATTGTGGCCACGACGGACGGTCGGACGTACACGGGGCTGGCATTGCGCGAAGAAGGAAACGTGCTCGTGCTGGCCGATAACCAGGGAAAGGAAGTCCGAGTTCCCCTCGACGAGATCGACCAGCGTGCGGTATCGCCCATTTCGCCGATGCCGGCCAACGTCCCCGACCTGATGACCGAGTCTGAGTTCTATCATTTGGCCGAGTTTTTACTCTCTCAACGGCAGCCCGCTGCTGAAAAACCGGTGGGGAAGTAGTATAAAGTGAGTTCGACGACGGCCGGCATCGAGGAGCCGGCGTCGCGACGGAAGCTGAGACGCGACTCCCCTTGGACGAAGCTGAGGGGAGTGGCTCTGGGGCGATACATCAATCTTCATCAACCTCTGCGACAATCCAAATTGCGGCCCCTCGCCAAGCGGTAGAGGGGGCAATCGCACCAACCGGCCTCCGCGAGGCCGACTCCAGACGAAACAATCCCTACGCACACTGACCGAGGTGAGAGACCATGGCCATCAATCGTCGTGAGTTCTTGGGAACGACCCTGGGAGGCCTGGCGGCCGCTGGCGCGGGAAGCCTGGTTGGGCTCGATGCCCTGTTGGCGACCGACTCGCCCGCCTACGCTGGCTTCCCGACCCCGGACGCCGCGGCTGGGTTCCGGCCCGACACGCTGTTCCTCACCTGGCAGCGCGATCCGACCACGACGATGACGATCCAGTGGCTCGGCCACGAGCACACGCACAGCGCGCGGATCTCGTATGCCGTGCTCGGCCAGGAGAACTGGCAGACCGCGGATCCGAAACTCAAGCCCTTTCCGAACACGCAATTCGATGTCTTCCGCACCGAATTGACCGGCCTCTCGCCCGGCACCGAGTATCAATTCAAAATCGGCGACAATTCGCCGACGTTCCGTTTCCGCACCATGCCGGCCAAGGCGACGAACGATTTTACGTTCGTCTCGGGGGGCGATGCCGGCGTCAATCGGCATACAATCGACAACAACATCATCGCTGCCAAGCAGGATCCGATGTTCTGCCTCTTTGGCGGCGACATCGCCTACGACAATGGCGTGAGCGCGGCGACGAACATCCAGTTCCACCGCGACTACAGCCGCACGATGATCGACACGCAGGGCCGGTTAATCCCCATGGTGGCCGGCATCGGCAATCACGAAGTCCGTACCAGCAAGGGACCGCTGCACCAGCGCGGTCCTTACTACTTCGCCTGGCACGACGGGCTCTATGCCGAGACGAGCTACGCCACGCTCGATTTTGGCGATTACCTGAGCCTGATTCTCCTCGATACCAACCACGCGTCGCCGGTGGCGGGCGAACAGACCGACTGGCTCGAAAAGCGTCTGGCCGAGCGGGTCGAGATCCCCCACCTGATTCCGGTTAACCATGTGCCGGCCTACCCGTCGGTCCGCGACTTCAACTTCGGCGGCGGGGCGCCGATCCGCAAGTACTGGGTGCCGCTCTACGAAAAGTACAACGTCGACCTGGTGCTCGATCACCACGATCACGCCTTCAAGCGTAGCTACCCCATGAAGGACGGTCTCAAGGATCCCAACGGCATCCTTTATCTGGGCGACGGCTCATGGGGCAAGCTTCGCCGACCGCAGGGCCTGGAGAAGACTCCCTACCTCGAGCACGTCTCCGAGTCGTACCACTTCACGATCCACCGCCTGGAAGGGGAAGAACGCTTCCACATGGCGATGAGCGACTCGGGACGGATCCTCGACGTCTGTTCGACCAAGAAAAAGCCTCGCGGCAAGTCGATGGGGTAGGGGGGAAGGTGCGACAGCCCTTCTGGGTTGTATCAAGTGCGAGGCGCCCCGTGCAAACACCGTGGACTGCGTTGCTAAGCTTCGCGATCGTGCTGGAAGCATGTCTGCTCGCACTGCTTCTCTGCTGGCCGTCAGCCGTGCGTCCGGCACGCCGCCGCGCCGGCGAATTGATCAGTCCGATTGTCCCGGTGCTACTCCCCAGCAAACCGCCGTCCCGATGGACCTGGCTGTTTGTGATTGTGAACGCAGGCTTGATGTTTTCTTTGCTGACGAGCAATGGTCCTCTTGGACTCAGCCTGGCCACAATCGGAATCACTGCGATCTGCGCCCTCGTCGCCATCTGGAGTATGCGTCAGGTCCGGCCTCGCGCTCTCGAAATTCGGTCGCGCGGCCTGGTTTACATTGATGCGTTCTTGACTTGGGACACGATCAAGAGCCTGGACTGGCTTAACGATCAGCCGGGACAAGTCAGGCTCAGGGTGCGTAGCAAGTTCCAGCAGACCGAGTTCAGGTTGTTGGAAACCGCACAGCGAGAAATTGCCAAGGCCTTGGGCGAGCGCACCGCAACTGTGAATCGCTAGTTGGCCGCGCGGCGGGACCGCTGTTTTCTGAGCGATTTGTGGCGCATTCTGTAGTCGCGCTGGCGAGGTCGGACTGTGAGGACCGAGGTCACTGGCCTCGGCTACCGAAGAATTCTGCAGCCGCGCCGAACCTCGCCTCTTCTGTAGCCGACCTCATTGACTCAAAGTGAGCATTTTTGTCGTTGAACTGGTGTTGGCGCAAGAAAAAGGACCTCGTATGTCAGCGGTGCTCAGAATCACCCAATCCGCCGACAAGGAGGTCCGCGGTGTTTGTAGCTCGCATCCCTC
>JAEUIK010000675.1 GCA_016793185.1 Planctomycetaceae bacterium
CAGGAGTGTAGCCGATCACCGCCTGGGACCAATCCGCAACGTTAGAGAGTCAGCGACGTCTTTTGGGAGGAGTGTAGCCGATCACCGCCTGGGACCAATCCGCAACATCGACTAACAAAGTGAAGTCAGCCTAGGAGTGTAGCCGATCACCGCCTGGGACCAATCCGCAACCCGCTCGCAAAAAGTCCGGGAACAAGCGTGAGTGTAGCCGATCACCGCCTGGGACCAATCCGCAACTTCGATCAGCGCGGCCCGTTGAAGCCGTTCAGTGTAGCCGATCACCGCCTGGGACCAATCCGCAACTACGCTGCCGTTGTCGACGAGCGTGTAGGCAGTGTAGCCGATCACCGCCTGGGACCAATCCGCAACTGTCGGAGGGTTCGTGGAATCACAACCCCTAGTGTAGCCGATCACCGCCTGGGACCAATCCGATTTGCATGCCTCGTGTCGTCGTCCGGTCATGACTCGCTCGTGCCTCTGCGCACGAAAAAACCCAGGGAGAGTACTCCCCGGGCTTTGGCATTCAATCCAGATTTCTTTCTCTGCTCTTTTCCTTCGTGGCTTCGTGGCTTTGTGATTAACCCTCTCCCCTGCAGCACGAACTAACTCGTCACCACTTCCGCGCGGCGGATCGGGCGGCGGTTTTCGGCCAGGCTGGTGTCCACCGTCAGCCGGAGTGTCACGGCGAAGCGCCGCTCGCTGTTGGGCTGGATGATCCAGTGCGGCACCACCACTACCGACTGGTGGACCAGTTCGAAGCCCCCTTCCGACTGGCTGACCGTCTCAATCGGGTAAGTCCAGAAGCGGGTCGGCAGGCTCGAGCGGAGCATCACGCCGATCCCGAGCCATTCGTCGGCCAGGCCCAGCCCGTCGACGTCGACCAGGTCGAGCTGCTGGCCCAATTGGCCGAGCCGCTGCTGATTGACGTCGAAGAAGTAACGGTCGTCGGCGCCCGAGGGCAAGCCGGCGAAGTTGAACTCCGGGGCGAAATGCACGACCTGGTCGGCCGGCAGGTTCTCCAGCACGTAGCCGATCTCCAGGTCGGAGCTATTGGCATCGAGCGTGATCGTCTTGGTCACATGCACGGTTTGCTCGCCGACGCGGCCGGTGCGGTTGAGCACCGCCTGCACGCGGTTCGTGCCGCGGCGGATCCGCGATTCGTAAACGCCCGCCACGAAGTCGCCCCGTTCTTCGGCCTGGCCGCTAACGACGGCCGCCAGGTCGACGTCGGGGTTGTAAAAATGGTCGACCAGCGACTTGCGCGGGTAGGTATCGTATTGCACGCGTTGATCGAGGCCGGGCTGCTTGAACACCACCCGGTCGTGGATGCTGGCGACCTGCTGATCTCCCTGCGGCGCGCCGGCCAGCACCTTGCGGTGATAGGCTTCGGGGCGCCGGGCGAGCGTCGCCAGCAAATTGTGGCAGATCGTGCGGACGTCGAGCTCGTAGAGCATCCCGCCGCGCGCCGGCGCGATCAGGGCGAAGAGCTTGTCGTTAGCGAGCTGCAGTTCCTGCCGGGCGTCGAGATTGTAGTCTCCCGCGTTGGCCTCGACCCATGAGCCGTGCCGGCCCGCCAGATCGTTGAGCAGGTTATCGGCCGAGATCAGGTGCTGATAGACCGCGTTGCGGAGGTGCGGCAGATAGATGCCGCCGAAGGCTCCGTGCCAGTAACCGCAATTGCACTGGCCCCGATACAGCTCGTCGCGGGCGGCATTCAGCACGTCGCTCGAACCGGTGCCGGCATCCTCGGCGGCCGCCAGCCGCTGCGAGATCATCAGCATCCGCGAGTACATCTCGTCGCTCTCGGGATACTTGACCTTGAAATTCCGCCAGAAACCGCCGCGGACGAAGCGCTTGAGCACCGGCCAGCGGCCGTCGTGCTCCATCTCGTGGGTGATGTGGTCGTATTCGTTGATCTGCTCGGCCGGCAGCGCCCACTCGGTCATCTCGCGGTAGCTGCTGCAGGGAAGGTAGATCTTGCCCGCCGGCGGCGCGTTGTCGACGGCGTCGGCCAGCGTGGTGGTCTTGATCCAATCCTGGTTGGCGAGCAGAGCGTCGAAGAAGCGGCCGAGCCAGCCGTCGGTGTAGACGTGCTTATGCGTCTCGGGCCAGGTGCCGAACTTCTCGCCGTCGTCGCCGAAGACGACGACCGCGTTGGGATGCACGGCCGCGATCTGCGCCAGGTAGTCGATCGTCTCTTGCGGCTGCCCGAAGGGAATCACGTAGCGGAGCCGTTCGCTGCCGGGGAAGACCTTGAGCAGATGCCCATCGTCCTCGGTCAGATAGTAGCTCGACAGCTGCTCGTCGGTGAGCCCGGCGTTGCGAAAGTGGAAGTCGTCGAGAATCGTGTATTCGATGCCGGCATTCACGAGATCGCTGGTGAGGCACTGCTCCCAAACGCGCTCGGGGATCCAGGCGCCGCGGACCTGCACGCCCAGGCGGCGATCGATCCACTGGGTGAAGCGGCGGATCTGGCCGATGCGGTCACGGCTGGGCAGCATCGGCAGGATCGCCTCTTCGAGCGCGCCCCCGATGATCTCGATCCGCCCGGCGAGCGCCAGCTCGGCCAGCCGGTCGACGTACTCGGGGTGGTGCGCGTCGAGCCACTCGAGCAGGCAGCCGCTCGTGTGCAGGGCGATCTTGAGCGCGGGATACTTCTCGAACAGGTCGAGAAAGGGGAGATAACTCTCGCGATAGGCCTGCTCGATCACGCCGTGGAAGTTACCGATCGGCTGGTGATTGTGCAGGGCGAGAACGAAGCGAATGGAGTTCGGCATGTTATCCGGGGTAGCGCGGCGACGCAGGTTGAGGAGGATGCACCAGGCGACGGACCATCAATCCTTCGGCCGCGGCCGGCCGGGGACAAGCGGCACCCTGTCGTTATAGCAGGAACCACTCGAACCGCCGATGCGACCGCGCCGCCAGGACTCTCCGGAAAAGCCCACCGGGCCTCCGGACAGTTGCGGGACTACCGAGTGCACAACATCTGCCAGCTACCCCTCAAGCCCAAAGCCCAGGGAGTACGCTCCTGGGGCTGGGAGGGGCATTTTGCTCAGCGTCAGTTGCGCCACTGGCAGCGCCGCTCGAGGGCCGGCGCGATGCGACCGCGACAGTACCTTATATCGGACAGAACCTCAGGGTCAGCCCAGCTTTTCAGGCTTCCCGAGTCGCGATATTTTGCCGCTGAGGAGGACGAGCCTCGACTTCACGCAGAAAAGCGGCCGCCTCCTCGGGCGGGACCGGGTTAATGTAGAAACCGGTTCCCCACTCGAAGCCTGCCATCTTCGTTAAGCGCGGAATAATCTCGATATGCCAGTGATAGTGGGCTAACTCTTGCGTGTCAAACGGACCCGTATGGATGATGTAGTTGTAGGCCGGACGATCGAGCGCCGTCTCGATCCGACCGATGACCTGCCGCAGCACGCCCGCCAGATCCTCGACCCCGTTCTTCTGAATGTTCTCGTAGTGGCTGGCGTGCGGCTTGGGGAGAATCCAGGTCTCGAACGGGAACCGGCTGGCAAACGGGCAGAAGGCCACGAAGCCGGGTGAATCGAAGACGATCCGCTTCTCGCTGGCCAACTCCTGCTGGATCATGTCGCAATACACGCAGCGGCCGCGATAGTTGAAGAACTCGAGCGATCCGGTCATTTCTTCCCAGACGTTGATCGGCACGATCGGCGTCACGATCAACTGGCTGTGCGTATGCTCGAGCGAAGCGCCGGCCGCCTCGCCGACGTTCTTGAAGATCATGCCGTACACCAGGCGCCGGTCGCGTTTGAGATCGACCAGGCGATCGCGGTAGACCCAGAGCACTTCCTGGATCTGGTGCTCGGTCAGGTCCGCCGTGCTCAGCACGTGCTGCGGCGACTCGATGATCACCTCGTGGGCGCCGACGCCGCGCATCAGGTCGTAGATTCCTTCGCCCCGCTTGTTGAGCTCCCCCTCGATCTCGAGTGCGGGGAACTTGTTGGGAACGACGCGGACGCGCCAATCCTTGTGATTGGGGGCCGAGCCCGCGGGGCGATAGGCGATGATCTCGCCCGGCGTCTTGTCTTCGTGCCCGGCGCAAAAGGGGCAGAAGCGGGCTTGTTGCTGCTGGATGTGCGGCGTCGATTCGAAATCGTGCGGCCGCCTGGCCCGGCTCTTGGCGATAATCACCCAGCGGCCGGAAATCGGATCCTTACGCAGTTCAGACATACTTACTGGCTCTCATTGCGTTTGGAAAAAACCACGGCGACACGGATGTGAATACGGAAATCAACCCCTAAGACACCAAGACACGAAGTGTGCTTTCGGCCAGCCGGCATTTCTTCGTGCCTTCGTGTCTTAGTGGTTCAGTTCGTATTTGTTCCGCCAGGTCGTCGCGGTGTGGGGATTGCACGAATACGCTACACGTGCCACATGATCAGTTCGTATTCGCTCGAGGGAACGCTCGTCTCGATCGCCCCTTCGCGCGGGATGCGTTCGACGGCCATGTCGCCCTCGAGCAGCTCGATGTAGAAATTCAGCGGATCGTCGGTCGAGGCTCCCAGGCTACTGA
>JAEUIK010000484.1 GCA_016793185.1 Planctomycetaceae bacterium
GTTGTAATGCGGCGCCAGGCCATGCAGCGGCGGATGGCGGACGCGCCAGGGGCGCCCGTCGCGACCGATCGGCTCGAGGCCGGCCGCCGCTGCGCCTCCCGCCCGGCACTGCGCTTCGAGTTCGGGTACCGGAGCTGAAAAGTCGAGGGCGGGAATCAGCGATAACTGTTCGCGATCGAAGAGCCGCAGCAGCAGCTCGAGCACGTCCTTGCGGCAGGGATCCTGCGCACTGCCGAAGAAGATGCCGGTGTCGTAGCGCGGGGTGGGCTCGAGCGCCGGACACGGGAAGAGGCTGCTGCCGTCGGCCAGCACCGAAACGACGGCGCCGTTGTACCCGGTGTGCTCCAGGTACTCGACGAGGCGCGCGCCCCCTTGATAAAACGTGAGCCAATCGTCGAGGCTGCGACCGCTGCTGGGGTCGAGCGATTCGGCCGCCCCGAAGTTCTCGGGAAAGAGGGGGCGATCGTAGTAGGCGGCCAGCAGCCGGTCGCCCGGTTCGCCGTTCAGGGGAGCCACCGGCAGCTTCTCCGGTCCGGCCAGCACGCGGATCTTGCCGTAAACGGCCTGCGCGCCCTCGCGCCGATTGGTGATCAGCAGCATGGGAGTCTTGGTCTTCGGCCAGAAGGTGAGTCGATGCGTGAGCAGACGCGGCGTTTCGGTGGCCGACTCGCCCGGCACGTAGAGCCCCGAGTCGAGCCCGATCGGCATCACGTCGCCGGCCGCATTGGGTTCGATGATTGACAGCCCCATCGCTTGCGGCACGTCGCTGGGATACTCGATCTCGACGACGTGCGGCGCACCGATTTTTTCGATGGGGAGCGGATACGCTTGCCAACTGAGGTTGGGCTCCGTCCCGCCGGGACCGAGCTGGATCAGTTGCCCGAGGGGATGCTGCCAGGGATGGGCTTCGGCGGTTCCCAGCGGCCCCTTGCGCAGCCCCGGCAGCAGGGGGAGTTTGGCCAGCCGCTCCCACCAGGCGGGCGAGGCGGGATTGATTTCGACGACCTTGGACCAGTCGGCGGCGCTCGCCGCTGTCGTCGTGGCCGGACTGGCGGCGTCGACGACCACGAACTGCACGCGCCGCTCGGCCAGATGGCTCTTGCGATTGAGCGCCGCGCCCAGGCGGCGGGTGTCGGCGGTCAGTTCGAGCTGATAGACGCCCTCGGCGCTGGGGACGGGAATCTCCAGAGCGTGCTCGCCCGCCAGCAGTCCCGCGGCGTCGGCGGTCGATTCCAGTTCGTGCGTCCACCAGCTCCGGCCGTCGCCGCCACGCACCTCGGCGCGCAGCTTGACCTTGGCGCTGGGAGCCAATCCCCAGAGGCTCGGGCGCAAGGCCAGCGACATGGTTTCGTCCGGCGCAAACACCAGGGCATCGCGATCGAGCCGGACCTGGAGGTGATCCCCCGGCGCACGGCGCACCAAGAGACGATTGGCGCCATCGTGCAGATCAGCGTTGTGCGAGTCGTTCAACAGCGCCGACAGCGGAATCTCGATCGGGGGCTCGTGCGGGGCCGTCGCCTTGGTCGACAAACGGACGAGCAGTCGGGCATCGGCTGGGGCATCGATCGTGCAGTCGAAGCCGTCGTAGGTGCGACTGCTCGGACCGCGGAGGATAATTCGACCGCGCTCGAGCCACATCGACCCCGGCTCGTCGGCCTCGACCCCCAGCGGCACCAGTTCGCTGAGCGTGCCGTGGGTGACTTCGACCGAGCCATGCCAGACCCGGGCTTCGCCTCCCCCCCAGGCGGCGCGAATGCGCAGCGTGCGCTGCTCGGCGCCGCGCGCAGCGGGCCCCAGCATCACAATGAGGAGCGCTATGGTGATCCCAGCCCAGCCGGCGCGTTGCGACCCTGCGGTCCAACGCCCCGAGCGCAACGGGCTCGGACTTCCTTGTCCGATCATCGCTTGCCTGGGAACGAATTCGGTTCGAAAACGGTGTTCAACGCAATTCGCGTAACTCCGGCACCCACAGGGGTAGCGGAGTCTCACCCGGCGCCGGCCGCGGTAGGTCGGCAGCTGACCGCAACGGTCCGGTGCACGACGCGGCGCGTGTGCACTCGGCAACGGTTCGCTCAGCCGGCAACCCAAGTCGGCGCAATGGGATATCGCGAAATGAGGGGGGGATTATATCGACGCCCCCCGAGGCGACCTAGGGCGGTTCGGGAGCACTCGCATTCGACACGGGGAGACCCCCCGCCGGACGACTGGCGTGGGTCTCAAGCTGATGCCATTCAACAGGTTGGCGCGCCAGCATCAATTCGGCCCGCGCAGCAAGCTATCGCTTAAAGGTTCCAGCGGATTGGGATCGAGCATGCGCCCCGGGGCACGCAACTCGTCGAGCCGCGCGTCCATTTCCGCCAGCACCTCGGGACAACGATCGCCGATTTCGTTGACTTCCCAACGGTCATCCGGTTTGACGAACAACTCGGTGTCGCGCGGAGCGGCTCCGACAGGGAGTTTGCGAAGCATCCAGGCGGGCGTGCGCAACACGAACTCTCCCGCGCCGGTCGTCGTCAACACGCGATCGCGCACCTGCTCGACCTCGCCCTGCACCAACGGCCAGAGGCTGCGACCCCATCCCGGCGGCGCGAAGGAACCCTCTCCTGCCGGAGGCAGCCCATGCCATTCGGCCAGCGTCGCCGGAAGATCGGCTGGCTGAACCAAGGCCGGCGTGCGCAGGGCGGCCGCGGTGTGGTCGGGAAACCGGCACGACCAGGGGAAATGAATCAGTTCGTCGTGGAGGTGCCAGCGCGGCCAGCCGAGCTGGCGATGCTCCCCCAGCGGAAAGCCGCGGGCGCCGAGAATCACGAGCAGTGTGTTCCCCCCCCAGGCGCTTTCGACCAGGGCCTCGCGCAAGGCGCCCAGGCAACGATCCAGCACCACGATCTGCGCGGCATAAGCGCGCCGCCAGCCCAACCGCTCGTCGGGATCGTGATCGAGCGAGAGGAGCTGTGCGGGGGGCTCGACCGCCTCCAGCGACTCGAACGGGACGGCCTCGAAGTGGGCGGGGCCGGAGTCGTCGTCCGCCTCCTCCGCGAGGAGCGCCCGCCGCAAGCTCAGCGGAGCATCCCACACGCGCCCCAGAGTTCCACAGTGTCCCCACAAGAAAAAGGGCTCGCGCTGCCCTTCGAGGCGCCCGATCAACTGGGCAAAGAAGCGCGCCAGTTCGGTCGCTTCTTCCGTTTCTGCCAGCTCGCGCGCGGAGGTCGAGGCCGGGAGATCGAGCGGCACAACGTCGTCGAAATCGACCGCCGCCGGATGCCCGGCGATCCGCGGATCATCGGCAAGGAGAATCGTCTCGACGCCGCGCGCTGCGAGCAGCGCCGGGAGCGAGCGGGGTTCGGCCGCGAAGTGTTCGGGCACGGCCGCGTGGATTCCCTGCCAGTAAGAGCGATAAAGCTGCTCGAGATCCGGCGTGTCGAGGAAGGCGGAATCGAACAGGAATGACTCGCTTGCCAACCGATCGAAATGCGGCGTCGCCAGCCAGGTATTGCCGTAGGCCCCCAGGTAGCCGGCGTGCAGGGCGTCGACGACGAGGCAGATTGTGTTGCGGACCGGCGCAGGCATGGCTTTCTCGTACAGGTGGTGGCGCCGCAGGCACGCTCTCGCCCCCACTCGGGTCCGCGCGGGACACGAACCGGGGCGACTGGCGGAAAGCCCGGTAAATCGTCGTGCCAGGGGGTCGCTGGCCGGGCGGCGCGCAACAAGCCTCGCATTTTCCGCACCCGCACCGCGACCGCAAGTGGCGAGGCAGAGGATCTCAGCGCGAAGTTCCCGCAACCGCCGCCGCGCCGGGGCCGATTTGACCGCCTGTGCCCCGCCGTCCACAATGGGCGGAATCTCGCCCCCCTGGGGTGCCGAGAGAGGGGCGCCCATTCGGCATTTTACCCTGCGCGCATCGTTCTCCTGGGGAACTCTCCATGTCCGTTCGTTCACTGGCTTCGGTCGTCGTCTTGTTGGCAGCCGCGCTGTCGTCGTTGCCGCGGGTGCGCGGCGAAGAAATCACCATCTATCGCGACGAGTTCGGCATCCCGCACATCTACGCCGAGACGCTGGCCGGCGCCTCGTTCGCGGCCGGCTACGCCCAGGCCGAGGATCGCCTCGAGCAACTGCTGCAGAACTATCGCCTCGCGGCGGGCACGATCGCCGAGATCGCCGGACCCGATCTGTTGGACCAGGACTATCGCACGCGCATTTGGGAACACGAGCGCGTCTGCCGCGAAAACTTCGGCAAGCTCGACCCCAAGCTGCAGGCTTCGTGCCGGGCCTACGTCCAGGGGATTCAAAAATTCATGGCCGATCATCCCGACCAGGTGCCCCCCTGGGCGCAGCAGCTCGAACCGCATCACCCGGTGATGCTGGGACGGTTCATCATCTGGGGTTGGCCCGAGGGACAGGCCGATGACGACCTCGAAAAGATCGGCATCAAGCGCAGCCCCGAGGTCTACCGCGGTTCGAACGAATGGATTGTTTCGCCGCAGCGCAGCGCGGCGGGGGGATCGATCGCGCTCATCGACCCGCACCTGAGCTGGTATGGCCCGTTCCGCTTCTACGAGCAGCGGATGTATGCGCCGCAGGACGACTTCGCCCTCTCGGGCGCGGCGATCCTGGGCGTCCCCATGCCGGGGCTGGGGCACACGCAGTTCGCGTCGATCGCCATGACGACCGGCGGACCCGACACCGCCGACATCTACGAAGAGACCATCAACCCCGAGAACCCGCTCGAGTACCTTCTCGACGGCCAGTGGAAGAAGATGACCGAGCGCGTCGAAACGATTCGCATCCGCACCCAGGATGGAGTTGTGTCGAAGGACTTGAAGGTGCATGCCACGCATCGCGGCCCGATCGTCGCCCGGCAAGGGAATAAGGCCTATTCGATGGTCATTCCCTACGTCGATCAGATCGGCCTGATCGAAGAGCTCTACAAGTTCCACACCGCCCGTACGCTCGACGAAGTGAAGCAGGCGCTCGCCAGCCGGCAATTGATGCCGCAGAACGTGATGGTCGCCACGGTCGAGGGGGACACGTTCTATGTCCGGACGGGCCGCGTGCCGAAGCGCAACCATGGGCATCCCAGCGATCGTCCCATTCCCGGCGATAAATCGGCCAACGATTACGACGGCGTGCATCCGTTCGAGGACCTCGTGCAGATCACGAATCCCGCGACGGGCTACATGCAGAACTGCAATATCTCGCCCGCCCACCTGATGAAGGAAAGCCCGCTCGTGCCCGAGAAGTACGCCCGGCAGCCGTACCTCTACAACGCCGATCCAGGGCCCGCGCATCAACGGGGGCGGATGGTGCTGGAATTGCTGCACGCCGACGATTCAGTCACGCTCGAGGATGCGTTCGAGATCGCCTTCAGCACGCACGTCTGGGCGGCCGACCAGTGGCAAGCTCGTCTCCGGAAAGCGTGGGAACAGGCGACCGCCGAACAGAAGTCGGGCGACGCGGCCGAGATGTACGAGCGGATTCAGAAATGGAACCGCAAGAGCGATCCCGACTCGCAGGGGGCGCTCTGCCATTACGCGTTCAAGATGGCGCTCGGCGGCGCGGCGGCCGAAGCCGTCGAAGTGCCGGCCGACATCACCGACGCGCAACTCCTTGCGGCGCTCGCCCAGGGAGCCGAGCTGCTCCGCGCCCAGCCGCGCGCTTTCGAGAGCACCTACGGCGACCTCTTCCGGGTCGCCCGACAGGGGGCCGAGCGCAGCTTTCCGGTTGGCGGCGGTAGCGTCAAGGAGGCGGGCATGGCCACGCCCCGGGCGATCTCGTTCCACAAGGGCAATCCGCGCATCGGTCATGGCGGCCAGACTTCGACGCAGATCGTGGTCCTCTCGAAGCCGCCGAAGTCGTACATGGTGATCCCCCTGGGGCAGAGCGACCACAAGCAGTCGGGCCACTGGGACGACCAGGCTGAGAAGCTCTTCAGCCCGGGCAAGGCCAAGGACACCTACTTCCTCGACCGCGGGGCGGTCGAGAAGCATGCCACGGCGACGAAGAAACTGACGTTCTGAGGTTTGCCGCATCCCCCCCTCGCCGGCGAGGGGCCATGGAGCCGTTTGCACCCTGGAAGCGCATTCATGACCGCGAGACTTGATCGCAAAGAGTTGTACTTCGGCCGGTTCTGGCTGCGCGCCGCGCTGCTGCTGGCCACCGCAACGCCCGCGGCGGCCTGCGCTGCCGATCCTGCGCCCGCCGTTGCGCAGCCCGTCGAGCACAAGCACCGCGCGCACCTGCCGCTGCCGAACACGGTGCGGCCGGCGCACGTTACGTATGATGCGAAGAGCCCCGATACGAAGTTTCCGGCAATCGAGCAGCTCCGCCCGCCGAAAGGTGCGCCCAATGTCTTGATCGTGCTGATCGACGATGCCGGCTTCGGCGCGTCGAGCACCTTCGGCGGACCTTGCCAGACTCCGACGCTCGACCGCCTGGCGGCCCAGGGTCTGCGGTACACGCGCTTCCATACGACCGCGCTCTGCTCGCCCACCCGGCAGGCATTGCTCACGGGGCGCAATCATCACTCGGCTGGCATGGGCGGGATCACCGAGGTCGCGACCGGTGCGCCGGGTTACAGCTCGGTTCGTCCCAACTCGATGGCTCCGTTGGCCCAGACGCTCACCCTCAACGGCTACTCGACGGCGCAGTTCGGCAAGTGCCACGAAGTGCCGGTCTGGCAGGCAAGCCCCGCCGGTCCGTTCGATGCCTGGCCCTCGCGCGGGGGTGGCTTCGAGTACTTCTATGGCTTCATCGGAGGGGAGGCGAATCAGTGGTATCCCTCGTTGTTCGAGGGCACGACGCCGGTCGAAGTCAAGAAGACTCCCGCGGAGGGTTACCACCTGGTCGACGACATGTCGCAGAAAGCGATGAAGTGGATCGCCCAGCAGAAGTCGCTTGCTCCGGATAAGCCGTTTTTTGTGTACTTTGCCCCGGGGGCCACGCACGCCCCGCATCATGCTCCCAAGGAATGGGCCGACAAATACAAAGGAAAGTTCGACCGGGGTTACAACCATCTGCGCGAAGAGATCTTTGCCCGGCAGAAAAAGCTGGGGGTGATTCCCGCCAACAGCCAGCTCCCGGCGTGGAATCAAGAGATTCCGACGTGGGACGAGATGCCCGCCGCGTTCCGGCCGGTGCTCGCACGGCAGATGGAAGTCTATGCCGGGTTTCTCGAGTACACCGACCACCACGTCGGACAGATCGTCGACCTCCTGGAGAAGCTGGAGATCCTCGACGACACGCTCATCTACTACATCTGCGGCGACAACGGCGCCTCGGCCGAAGGTTCGATCAACGGCTGCTTCAACGAGATGAGCTACTTCAACGGGCTGCAGGCGCTGGAGACTCCCGAATACCTCGCCCAGCGGCTCGACAAGCTGGGAGGACCCGAGTCGTACAACCATTATGCGGTCGGTTGGGCGCAGGCGCTCTGCACGCCCTACCAGTGGACCAAGCAAGTCGCCTCGCACTGGGGCGGAACTCGAAACGGCGCGGTCGTGCACTGGCCGCGCGGAATCCGCGCGCGCGGCGAGCTGCGCCAGCAGTTCGCCCACGTGATTGACGTCGCGCCAACCGTGCTCGAAGCGGCCGGGTTGCCTCAGCCCGAGTCGGTGAACGGCATCCAGCAGGACCCGATCGAAGGGACCAGCATGCGGTACACGTTCGACGACGCGGCCGCGGCCGAGCGGCACTCGACGCAGTACTTCGAGATCTTCTGCAATCGCGGCATCTATCACAACGGCTGGACGGCCGTGACCAAGCACCGCACGCCCTGGGCGGCGACCGACGCCCCGACGCCGGCTTTTGACGACGACGTCTGGGAGTTGTACTCGGATCAAGACTGGACGCAGGCCCACAATCTCGCCCAGGAACAGCCCGAGAAACTGCGTGATCTGCAGCGGCTGTTCCTGATCGAGGCGGCCCGCTACAAGGTGCTGCCGCTCGACGACCGGTTGATCGAGAAGATGAATCCCGATACCGCCGGGCGGCCCGTCCTCATCAAGGGCAACCAGCAACTCCTCTTCCAGGGGATGGGGCGCCTGCTCGAGAACTGCGTGCTGAATCTGAAGAACAAATCGCATTCGGTCACCGCCGAGATCATCGTTCCCCCGCAGGGAGCCGAAGGGGTCATCATCTCGCAGGGAGCGAACATCGGCGGCTGGAGCCTGTATGCCAAGAATGGCAAGCTCAAGTACTGCTACAACTGGGGAGGCTTCAAGAACTTCTTCGTCGAGTCGGCCGGCAAGCTGCCCAGCGGACAGCACCAGGTGCGAATGGAGTTCGCCTACGCCGGCGGCGGTCTCGGCAAGGGAGGCAAGGCCACGCTCTATGTCGATGGCAAGCCGGTGGGGTCGGGCGATGTCGCCGCCACGCTGGCCATCGTCTTTTCGGCCGACGACGGCTGCGACGTCGGCGAGGACTCGGGCGCGCCGGTCTCGCCCGACTACGGACCGCGCGGCAACGCCTTCAACGGCGAGGTCCGGGGCGCGCAGCTCTCGATCGCCGATGATCCCCAGAATTCCGACCACCTGGTCAGGCCCGAGGATGCCATTCGGGCGGCCCTGGGAAGGCAATAAAACGACCGAAACCTCAGGCCGCGGAGTTCCCGAGAAGGATCGCGCGGCTCGAGGCTATACTGGCTAGGGCCGGTTCCACCCGCCGCGGGCAGCCGGCTGTTGACCACTAAAGAGTTAGCAACCTGATTTGTGCGGAGTCCTGTTCATGGCGCGATGGTCGGTGCTTTCGGTCGGACTGCTCGGGGCGTGCCTCGCCACGCTCACGACTCCCGGGTCGCTGGGGTTGGGCCAGGCGCGGGCCCAGTGGGGCTGGGGTGGTAATTTCTCGTCGACAATCGGCGAAGGGTACCAGCGCGGCATGGCCGACGTGATTCGCTCGGCCGGGGCCGCCAACCTGATGGATTCGGCCGCGGCCCAGAACTACGAGGCCGCCCGCTCGCAGGCGCTCGACAATCAATTGAAGACCACCGAGACCTTCTTCGAAAACCGGAAGATGGCCAAGAGCTATCGCGACGCCGAGCGCGGGCCGGGCCTCAGCCAGGAACAACTCTACCGCATGGCCAAGGACGCCGCCCCCAAACGGCTCAGCGCGGGCCAGTTCGATCCCGTGACCGGCTCGATCGAATTCCCGCTCGTCCTGCAGGATCCCTTCTTCGCGCAATCGAACCAGGAATTGCAGAAACTCTTCAAGCAGCGCGCCGAAGGGGGCGCACTCGGTCTGAAGGCGCTGCAACAGATCGACTCCGTCACCAAGCAAGTTCGCGCTGACCTGGCCGAACGGATCCGCATGTACCCCTCGGCCCAGTATCTCGAAGCGCAGAATTTTCTGCGCAGTCTGGCCTTCGAGGCGCAGTTCACGTCGGGCTGAGCGGTGGCGGGCCTCGCTTCTCCGCGAGACACCGCTGCAGATCGCGATAGGCCGCGGCAATGAGCTCCGCCAGGGCGCCGGCATCGATCTCGGCTTCCGGCCGGAGTTTGACGTGCCGCATCCGCTTGCCCGTCCCTTGCAGCAGGCGGGCGGGGTCGGCCAGCTCCGCGCCCCGAAAGAACCCGACGTTGACGTGGTTCGTGAAGGCATCGACGTAGCCGAAGGCGGCATCCCCAACGCAGGCCGTCGGCTGGCCATCGTGCAACAACTCTCGCACGTCGTCGCCGCACCTGCGCGTTTCGTCGAACCAGCGCCGGGCGATCGCTCCCAGCGGATCCGCCCGATCCCGCAGCCAGGCCTCGACCGCCGGATCGCGCCGGACTGCATTGGGAAAATGGAAGAGCGCGTTCATGGCGACGGGGGCTCGCACGGTCGGGGTTGGTCCGACGCGCCGGTGGCGGCAGCGCCGGCACGTTACGCGGCAAGGGGGGCCGGCAAATTACGTAATCGGGGGGGCCGTGGCCGTCGCCACAGCCGTCGGTCCGCGCCCCTTTGACCAGGCCACTCCCGCCGCCACGGCCAGTGGGATCAGGATCAGGCACGCGGCCTTGAACCAGATCGGGTAGGGGAGCATCGACAGGTTGAGGGCCAGCGCGGCGAAGAGTAGCAGTCCCACGAAGAGCGCCGCGCCGCGGTTGCCCAGCCGGCCGGCGACCCAGGTGCTTGCCAGCGCCGTCGCGCCCCACATGGGCGCCGCCACTGCCAGCACCCAGGCCGGGTAGCGCTCGACGTGCCGGCAGATTTCGGCTTCGGTCTTCTCGACGCCGGCGGGAAACGGATGGACGACTTCGCTGAAGAGCTCGACCCCCACGACCAGCGCAAAGCCGACGATCATCGCCAAGGCGATCGCGCCGATTGTTCGCAGGAGTATGGCCATGCTGAACCTCCCCGATTCGTAACCGCCGCTGAGATCGCGCAGCCGCACAGCTGCTTTATCGAAGATCGAACCGATCCAGGTTCATCACCTTGTTCCAGGCTGCGACGAAGTCGCGTACGAATTTCTCCTGGGCATCGGCGCTGCCGTACACCTCGGCCAGGGCCCGGAGTTGCGAGTTCGAGCCCAGGACCAAGTCGATCCGCGTGCCGGTCCACTTCGGCTTGCCGGTCTGCCGGTCGCGCCCCTCGAACAGCTGGGCGTCGGGCGTGGTCGGCTGCCAGACCGTTCCCATGTCGAGCAGGTTGACGAAGAAGTCGTTCGTCAGCGTCTCAACGCGGCTGGTGAAGACGCCATGCGGAGAGCCGCCGAAGTTGGCCCCCAGCACGCGGAGGCCTCCCACCAACACCGTCATCTCGGGGGCGGTTAGCGTCAGAAGCTGCGCTTTGTCGATCAGCAGGGCCTCGGCCGGCACGCTGTATCGTCCCTTGAGGTAATTGCGGAACCCGTCGGCAATCGGCTCGAGCACCGCGAACGACTGGACGTCGGTCTGCTCCAGCGCGGCATCCATCCGGCCGGGCGTGAAGGGGACGACGATCGCCTGGCCGGCGTTCTTCGCGGCCTGTTCGACGGCGGCGCATCCACCCAGCACGATCAGGTCGGCCAGCGAGATCTTCTTGCCGCCGGGTGCCGCGCCGTTGAAGGCCGCCTGAATGCCCTCGAGCGCCTTGAGCACCTTCGCCAGTTGGGCCGGCTGGTTGACGTCCCAATCCTTTTGCGGAGCCAGGCGAATGCGGGCGCCGTTGGCGCCGCCGCGCTTGTCGGAACCGCGGAAGGTCGAGGCCGACGACCAGGCCGTGTAGACGAGCTCGGAGATCTTCAGACCCGCGGTCAGGATCTTCGCTTTCAGCGCGGCAATGTCGGCCGCATCGACCAGCGCATGATTGACCGCGGGGATCGGGTCTTGCCAGATCAGCTCTTCGGCGGGGACCTCGGGGCCGAGGTACCGGGCCCGCGGGCCCATGTCGCGATGCGTCAGCTTGAACCAGGCTCGGGCGAACGCGTCGGCGAACTGGTCGGGATTCTCCATGAATCGGCGCGAGATCTTCTCGTAGGCCGGATCGAACCGCAGCGCGAGGTCGGTCGTGAGCATCGACGGGGCGATGCGCTTGGTCGCATCGTGGGCGTGCGGCACCGTGCCCGCCCCCGCGTTGTTCTTCGGCCGCCACTGGTTCGCGCCCGCCGGACTCTTGGTCAGCTCCCACTCGAAGCTGAACAGGTTCCAGAAAAAGTTCCCGCTCCACTTGGTGGGAGTGGTGGTCCAGGTGACCTCGAGCCCGCTGGTGGTGGCGTCGGCACCGACGCCGGTGCCAAAGCGGTTTTTCCAGCCAAGTCCCTGTTGTTCGAGCGGGGCCGCTTCAGGCTCGGGCCCCACGTCGGCCGCCGGGCCTGCGCCGTGGGTCTTGCCGAACGTATGCCCGCCGGCGATCAGGGCGACGGTCTCTTCGTCGTTCATGGCCATCCGCGCGAAGGTCTCGCGAATGTCGCGCGCCGCGGCGAGCGGATCAGGATTCCCGTTGGGGCCTTCGGGATTGACGTAGATCAAACCCATCTGCACGGCAGCCAGCGGATTCTCGAGCTCGCGATCCCCCGTGTAGCGCGTGTCGCCGAGCCAGGTTTTTTCGTCTCCCCAGTAGACGTCGTGATCGGGCTCCCACACGTCTGCGCGGCCCCCGCCGAAGCCGAACGTCTTGAAGCCCATCGTTTCGAGCGCGACGTTGCCGGTGAGGATGATCAGGTCGGCCCACGACAGCTTGCGACCGTACTTTTGCTTGATGGGCCAGATCAGCCGCCGGGCTTTGTCGAGGCTGACGTTGTCGGGCCAACTGTTGAGCGGGGCAAAGCGCTGCTG
The DNA here is from genome assembly GCA_016793185.1 of Planctomycetaceae bacterium. Taxonomy (GTDB): domain Bacteria; phylum Planctomycetota; class Planctomycetia; order Pirellulales; family JAEUIK01; genus JAEUIK01. The sequence goes on from JAEUIK010000484.1 coordinate 12,228, forward strand.
CCCGCGTCCCCCGCCGCCGCGCCCGTCGGCGATGCGGTAGGTGCCGGCGCTGTGCCAGGCCATGCGGATGAAGAGGGGGCCGTAATGTCCGAAATCGGCCGGCCACCACGCCTGCGACTCGGTCATCAGAGCTGCGAGGTCCCGTTTGACGGCCGCCAGGTCGAGGCTCTGGAACTCCGCGGCGTAGTCAAAGTCGGCCTCCATCGGGTTGGACTTTGCCGAATGCTGGTGGAGCAAGTCGAGCTTCAGATCGTGCGGCCACCAGTCGCGGTTCGTCGTGCCGCCGCCGGCGGTATGCTGGAAGGGGCATTGGGTCTCGGTCGCCATGCGGGTCTCTCCTGGAGCGGCGCCGCTGCAGCAGCGTGCGGTTGAGTGGCAGTTCTGTTGGGTTGGTCGAGTCGATTCCACGACGGTTTGCGCCATCGTGGACGGGTGCGACGCCTCGAATCCTACTGCCCTGCGCGGCGGGCGGCAATTGTTCGAGTCCGTGCGGCCGCACCGTAGCCTGCCCGAGAGAACGTCGTGCCCCTGCGGTCCTCTGTCGTCGGGGTCTGCGACCCCGATCTTCGTCTTCTGTAGCCGAGGTCAGCGACCTCGGGAATCCTTCTGGCAGGTGGGAACCCGACAACGGGCCGGCCTCGAAGAGGCCAGCTACAGAAGGAGGTGGATCGGCCTCGGAGAGGCCGAGTACAGCAGGTTAGGGAATCGGCCGCGATTAGCCGGGCAGGTCGACGTTGTGGTAGATGTCCTGCACGTCGTCGCAATCGTTGAGCATCCCGAGGAATTTTTCGAAGAGCGGCAGGTCCTCGTCGCTGAGCGTCTTGGTCGTTTGCGGCAAAAAAGTGATTTCCTGGATCTCGAGCTCGACGTTCGGGAAAGCCTGCAGCAAGGCGGTCTTGGCTTTATAGAACTCGCTGGGGGGGGCGAAGACCGTCACATTGCCGTTGGTGCACTCGACCTCCTCGACGTTCACGTCGGCGTCGAGCATCGCCTCGAGCACCTGCTCTTCGTTGTCGCCCTTGAACGAGAGGATCGCCTTCTGGTCGAACGAAAGGGCCACCGAGCCGGTGGCGGCCAGGCGCGACCCGGTCTTGGTAAAGCAAGCGCGGACCTCGGAGATGGTCCGCTGGTTGTTGTCGGTCAGGCAGTCGACGATGACCATGGCGCCGCCAGGGCCGAACCCTTCGTAGCGCGCTGTCAAGAAATCCTCGCCCCCCACCCCCTGGGCCTTTTGGATCGCTTTTTCGATCACATGCGAGGGCACCTGGTCCTTCTTGGCCTTCTCGACCATGCTCCGCAAGGCCGGGTTGGCCTCGGGGTCGGGGACGCCGTTCTTGGCAGCGACGTACAACTGCTTGCCGTACTTACTGTACAGCTTCGATTTCTGTGCGGCTGTCTTGAAGATCGCGTTCTTGCGATTCTCAAAATTTCTTCCCATACCGGTTCTCTTCTTCGGGATCGAGCAGGGGGAGCCCGCGAGCGCAGAGTGACTGGCAGGTCTCGCGGTCTTACGTTTCCACCACGGAGCGTCGCGGCGGACGCTCCGGAAGCTTCGCCTCAGACTCCAATTCTAGCGAATCGGCGAGACTTTTCGCGGGGGGTACCACCCGGTGCTGCGTGGGATAGACGCTGGAGAGGGTCCCGGGCCGGACTTTCGCGGGCCAGAGCCGGCTATTCGGCGGCCGGACCCGGCGGCACGACCTCGGCCACGACCACGGGCTTCATGGGAGCGGCGGCGAACGGCGATTTCCAGCCCCCCCCGTGCATGAACTGCCGCCAACCCCAGCCGAGCCAGCGCAACAGCGCCACCGCCAGCCAGAGGGCCCAGGCGAGCATCGCATAGCGGTAATACCAGACCGAAATCGAAATCACCGACGGCTCGGGCAGGCTTGTCCCCGCGCGCGGTTGGAACCATTGCAGCCGGTTGCTCCACGAGCCATTGCCGACGATGAACATCTCCGGCTGGCCGAGCAGTCCCTTGCTGGCCACGACCACCAGGATCGCCAGCGAGACGACCGTGAGGAAGATGATTGCTGTCTGCAGCCCATTGAAGAGCGAGTGCGAGAGGGACTCGGGAGTCTGCCGGCCGCGCCACGCCAGCAGAAAGAGCCAGACGACCACGATCAGCGCAGCAGCGATATGGATTTGCGTCAAGCCGATGGCCAACAGGACCCATTCGATGCGGCCGAGCGGCGAGAGCGAAGCGCTTCCCAGCGCCAAGGCGACCAGCAGCGCCACCGCCAGCACCACCCAGAAGCGGACGGCCGGCCCGCGCTGCGGCCCGTCGGCCCAGAGGACCCAGCGGCTCTCCGGGACGGTCATGATCGTGGTGATGTTAGCGGCGTCGACCGGCAGCGAGACCGCACCGGTTCGAGAGACGGTTTCGAGCGGTGCGGCGCTTTTCCAGGCGACTTCCAGCGACTGCTTGCCCGGATGCGCGGGGACGATCACGTTGGCCCCTTCGCGCCGGACCGGCAGCGGCCGTTCGTCGAGCGTGAGCGAGGTAATCTCGGCCTCCGGGTCGATGGAGATCGCAAAATCGCTGGCCAGACTGCATTCGAGTTCCAGTTGCAGCGTGACCGTTCGCTGGCGATCGCCGAGCTCGACAGTGTGATTGACGCTTTGCACAGTGACGGTGTCGCCGCTAACGGCTTGCGGGCGGGTGAATGTGAGCGTGACCTCCTCGCCCGACCAGGGATGCCAGGCAGGAATCAACCGCTGTTCTTCGGCCTCGAAGACTGGCGCCAGCCCCGCGATGGCTACATCCCAGACGGGCGACGCGACCAGTTGCCAGCGTTCGACCCACTGCTCGTTGTTTTGGGCCTGGAGTTGAATCGCGGGAGTGATCGCCAACTCGCTTTCCCAAGTGAACGTCGTTTCGCCGGCTGCCAACCGAACTTCAATCTGCCCCCCTTGCTCGACGAGGTTCGAGGTCAGCACGCTTTCGCCCGGCAGCAGCGGCAGCTTGAGCGAGATCGCCTTGCCGGGCGACGAGAGACGCGTGACCGAGTTGTGGACCTTCCAGACGAGCCCCGCTTCGATTTGCCGCTCGACGGCCACGACGGCCTGGAAATCCTTGCGGTCGTAAGCGGCCTCGCTTTCGGTGGCGCGTTGCTTGCGGGCGAAGAAAACCTGTTGCTCGGGAATGCCGTTGGGACCGATGCCGGTGACGTTCCAATCGGGCGCGTCGACCACAACTTGCCGCGGTTTGAGCTGAAAGGTCCATTCCCACTCGCCCGCCTCGGCCAAGAGGCCTTCGACGAGAATCTCGTGGACTCCCGGCGGGACGATGACCCACAGGTAGCCATCGCGGCGACAGACCGCGGCCGGCTCCTGGCTGCCGTCGATCTTGACGGAGAGAGGAGACCAGGCGGGGAGCCTGCCCGGCAGGGGGACGGCGACTTCGAGTGCGGCGTGGACCTCGGTCTCGATCGCGATCTTACTGTCGCGCAGTTGGAGCCTGGCGGTGGGGATCTCGGCCGCGTGGGGATAGGCGTCGGAGGCCTGCAGGAGCCGCTCGCGGAGCGTGCTGAGCATCTGTTGATCGGGAATCGGTCCCACCGGCGGCTGCGCTTCCTGGCCAGATGCGCCAGCCGGCCAGAGTGCCAGGGCCAGCAGCGCGCCGGCGACGGCAGCGCGTTTGGAGAAGAGTCTTGTCAGAGAGCCGAGGCCAAAGCGTCGATCATCGGAACTGCGCACCAGGATCGAAGCGAGCGCCAGCAGGAGGACGATGCGCAGAACCGTGAGCGCCCGATGGGCGGCGAGCGAGATCAGGATCGGACGAATCTTCTGGTCGGCCGCTACAGGACCATTCCACTGACAATGGACCTGGTTCCAGGTCCAGGCAGGTTCCGCCGGGCCCGTTTGGATTTTGGAAGTGGAGGCGTACTTGAGGTTCGACTCGCCCACCTCGAAGGAGGAGTTCAGGTTCCGCTCCGACTTCATCGAGCGCGAGGACATCGCGTCGGCATACTCTTCGACGGCCACCTGCATGTCGGTGTCCAGCGGCGGAAAGTAGAACCGCTGGCTATAGGGCGTGCCGGAGGGCTCCAATTGCGGATAGATCGCCGTCTGCACCTGATGCGCCAGGAACGGCACCAGGCAGATCGCCAAGAGCGCCAGCGCCGCGTACTTCCACGCCTCGATCCCGCGGCGAATCCATCCGGCGGGCACCACCCGCAGCAACGCCAGCGGCATCAACAGCAAGAGCCAGGTGAAGCGCGGAGCGCCCGGTTCGTGATAGGCGAGCCCCATGGCGACCAGCGCCACGAGCCCCGCCGTGAAGCCCCACAGCCGCAGGACCGCCAGCGCAAAGATCAACAGCAGGAACAGATCGAGCAGCGTCCAGGCCGTGAGCCAGTCTCCCTGAACCTGGTCGGCCCCCAGGACGGCCAGCACGCGCCAACCGGGGGGCAGGACAAACGTCAAGTGCAGCGAATCGGCGGAGGTGTTCCAGCCCGTCGCCGACAGCTCGCGGACTTCGGACGAGCGTCCGATGGCATCCAGGTTGAGATTGCGGTTGCGAATTTCGACTCCCTCGGAGCCCGTTTGCGGATTGGTGGTGACGAGTTGCCCCTCGCCGTCGATGCGCACGGCGCCGAGCTTCTCGCCCGGCGCGACGTCGAGGCGCCAGATCTGCTGCATCTGGCCGGTGAGCGTGTCGCGATAGGTCAGCCCGCGCCCGTCGTCGTCGAGCCACAGGCGGCGCTGGATGGTCAATCCCTCGGGGTGCAATTCTCCCATGCCGCGGAGCTTCTCGACGAGCTTGAACGAGCTGTCGGTTTTCCACTCGTAGACCGGCAGCTCGCGCCAGTCGGCCGGAAAGGTGGTTTGCGTGACGTCGATGGCCTGCACGCCCGAGAGTTCGGCCGAGCGCAGCGCCGGCTGGGCGCGCCAGGCGATCAACTCGGTCGCCGTCATCGGCTGCGCTGCGGCCGGATAGCGGAACTCGGCGAGGTCGGCCGTGCGAAAGGCGTCGATCACGATCGTCCAATTGCCGGCGCGGACCTGGGCCTTGACCTGCCCTTGCTGGTCGACGGCGACAGGAATCGGGCTCTCGACATAGGAGAGTTGCCACCCCTCGGGCAGGATCCAACCGAGCTGCTCTTCGCGGCTCTTGCCCGAGACGGCCAACTCGAAGCGCGTCCGCAGCCAGAGCGGGACGCCATCTTCGATGACTCGATAGACGCGCGGCGCGAGGAAGTCTTTCTCCGCGGCTTCGGCGCGCTGTCGCTTGAGCCAGAGATGGCCGTCGGCGTCCCAATTGGGCAATTCGACGGGCTGGCCGTCGACGACGAGCGTGAGGATGCCCACCTCGTGCGGGAGCGCGACGCGCTGGGGCATCTCCTGCCAGTGGAACTCGCCAGTTAGCTGGTGCGCGCCGGCGGTGAGACGCACGAAAGGCTTACCCTCGCGCTCGAGTACGGCGAGCGGCTGGCCGTCGGCCTGCACATTCAAGGGCCAGGTGTCGCTGCTGCCGGGGAGCGGCACCCAGGTTTCGTCGAAGACCCGGACGGCGACGTTCCAGCGCGCCTGGGTCTGCTCGGCCGTGAGGGAGAGCACCGAGGGCCAGAAACAGATGCGCGCGCTGGCGTCGTTGAAGGGTGTCGGACAATGGCGCTGCCGGTCGCCCCAGGTCACCCAGTCTTGCCACGGCCGCAGGGCGTCAGGGATCTTGGGTTCTTGGGCGAGCGCGCTGGCGCCGACCAAGATTGCAATCCATCCCAGCCAGCCGGCCCACCCTCCGCGCTGCAATCGCTGCATGCTCGCGACTCCCCTCTGTTGGCGCCATCCTCAAGCATAGTTCAATGGCCGGGAGGTGTCGAAACTAGGGCCGGCGGCGGCCGGGGAAGGGCACCGTGTGGGGCAAAACCGCGCGTGTCGCCCCGGCTGGTCAAGCGCGGTCGAAGTTCTCCCGAATCACTCCCGCGAGGTCGGTGAGTTGCGTCCCGGCGTCGCCGCGGAACGACGATCCGTGCATCACGGCCAGCGTTGTTGGGCGCAACTCAGCCAGGGCGCGCAGCACTCCGGCGGTATGCCGGGTATACGGCATATAGCCGGCCAGCGGTCCCCGTTGCAGCTGTTCCATTGCCTGGCGGGTGGGACCGATCAGATCCGACGAGCAGAGCGCCGCGACGTTCCCAAAGTGGTGAAAGAGATCGGAGCAGAAGAGTGTCTGCTGGGTCTCTTCGAACAGCACACCCGCGTCCCAGCCATGCGGGATGTGGGGCGAAGCGTAGAACCGGTAGCGATACTTGCCGGTTGCCAGCACGTCGCCGGGCGTCATGCCGCGCGCGGGCCGCATCGAAAAATCATCGACGCTGACCAGCTTGCCGACCAGCGTGCAGACGGGTTCGGCCTGGGGCGCCACCTGCAACCACTCGTTGAGCGCCCCGCATTCGTCCGACTCGAAATGGCTCCAGGCGACGTAGCCGAGTCGGGCCGGATCGAGCAGCGTGGCGACCGCGTCGCGCAGCAGCGGGAACATTCCGCGCAGCCCGGCGTGGAACAAGAGGGGCTCGTCGTCGCGCACCAGGAAGTGATTGAACTGCATGTCCAAATCCGGCACGTAGACGGACAGCCGGAACAGATCGGGCGCGATTTCATCGATTTGGACCAAGTCATTAATCTCCGTACCGGCGTCAGCGATTGTCCGCAATCAGGCGCTCGATGTGCGCGCGGCTGTGCGCGGCGGCCCGATCCAGATTTGCCTCGCTCCCGCCGCCGCGCAGCGGCGAGCACATTTCGTAGGCCACGTAACCGCGAAATCCCCCCGCGTGCAGCCCGCGAAAAAAGGCCGGCAGATCCAGAAAACCTTCCCCCAACGGCACCGCGCGCAAAGCTGGCGGCTCGAGACGGCGATAGTTGACGAGGCGGGGCTCGTAGGCAAACCGTTCGATCCGCACGTAATCGGCGAGCGTGGTTTGCACAATCTGCGGCGCGAGGCGTCGCGCAGCCTGCTCGAGGTCGCCCCCGGTCAACGCCACGGACCAGGGGTCAAACATCGCCTTCAGGTTCGGATGGTCGACCTCGGCGAGCAACTCTTCGTAGGCGTCGACGGTAATGCCGACGTCGTGATGATTCTGCAGGCCGAGCACGACTCCCTCGTCGGCCGCGCGGGCGGCAGCCTGCCGCAGCGCAGCGACGCAATTGCGCCAGTCGGCCGAAAAATCCGCACCCTCGGGCGAGTAGCCGCTGAAGACCCGCACGATCTTCGCCCCCAGGCGACGAGCCATCTGCGCCAAGAGCGTCACGTATTCCAGTTGCATCTCGACCAGCGGCACTTCGGGAGTGGCGCGCCCGGCGGTGAAATCCGTGTACCCGGCGATGGTCGCGATCTCGATGTTCAAGGACTCGGCCGTGGCGCGGATCGCGTCCAGCCGTCCCGGATCGCGATGCGTCGGAATCGGCAAGTGCGGTTGCTTGCCGCCGATCTCGACCGCGCGGTACCCGAGCGCCGCGGCTTTGTGCAGAAACGCCTCGACTCCGAGCGGATGCTGCCCCCAGGTTCCGGCATAACTCACGGAGAAGAGCGTCGGTATCACGGTCGATCCGATTCCGAAAACGTGTTCGCTGTCGAGTGCCGCGCGATCCCAAATGGCACGCGTGGTCGGCTCGTCAGTCTACGGCAAGCGTTGCTGACTCGCCACGTGCCGCGCAGCGGCGTCGTCTCAACCCGGGCCGATGAGCACCAGGCTGCTCCAATAGAAGGGATGCTGCCATTTCGGATTCCGGCGCATCTGCTGTTTGGCTTTCCAGAGCGCCGTGGCCGTGGCTCGCGACGAGTCGCCGGTTGGCGACTTGGCAAGATAGTCGGCCAGGTAGCTCACCAGGGTGGCGCCGGCCTCGTCGTCGACGACCCAGTCGCTGGCAATGACCCGCCGGGCGCCAGCCGCCAGGAACGCGCGCGAGAGGTTCCACACGCCCTCGGCGTTTTGCTCGGGGCCGAGATTGGTTTCGCACGCGCTGAGGATCGCCAATTCGCAGGCGCTCAGATCGAGGACACTGATCTCGGCCGCGTACAGGAAGCCATCGTTGTTGGGATCTCCCGGCGGCCCCGGGGCCAGCGCCAGACAGCCGAACAGGTTTCCATAACTCGCATCCGCCATGCCGTGGCACGCCAGGTGCAAGATCCTTCGACCCGCCACCGCGGCACGCAAGCGCGCCTCGGTCGCCTCTCCTTGCAGCAACAGCACCGAAGTTTGCCCCTGCTTCGCGAAATTTTGCTTGACCCAGCGGGCTTCGTTGCCCGAGTAGGGTAGGCGCGACAACGTCGAGCGAAACCGGGAATCGCCCGACCGGACATCCAGCCGCGTCGCCAGCAGATCTTCGGCCGGCCGCGCCGGGCCATACTGCGGATCGCCAAGCGTGAGAATCGGTTCCTGGGCCAGCATCGTGTTGGCGGCGCGGTTCTGGAGGAAGTGCCAGACCGTGGCCGACGGGGAATAGTTGACCGGGGGGCCCGCTTCCAGCAGATGCCGGGCTTCGCCGCCGGCAGGGACGATCAAGGCCTCGAACGGCACGAGTGCGAGCAATCCGTCCGGGAGGATCGTGAGCAGCCCGGTCGTACCGTTGGTCAGCGGCTCCACCTCGGCGGCTGGGATCAACACTTGCCCCAGGGCGCGGAGTTTGGGGTCGAGGCCGTCGGTCGGACCCGGCGCCGAGAGCTGGCTGAGCACTCCTGCTTCGCCCAGCAGGATCGTCGCGAGCTTGCGCTCGTTGAGGTTTCCCGGTTCCACGCCCAGGGCCGCGGCCTGCGCGTCGTCGATCCGCAGTTCGGCCAGCGACGCGCGCTCGGCGCGGACCACCACGGCGAAAGAGTTCTCGACGCCCACCAGGTACGAGATCAGGACCTGATCCGCGGCCAGCGCTTGTTGCGCCTCGACCAGCGACCGGGTCTCGGTGCTGCCGGTGATCGAGTCGCGATAGGCGGGATTCTCCGACCGCGCGTCGGCCAGGTACTGGTACAGTGCGGCGCGGGCTTCGCGAACTTTCGCGGCCGCCGACTCTTGCTGGGCCGCGGTCGTCGTCGGCGCTGGGTCGAGCTCATCGAACTGCTGTTGGGCGATCGTCAGTTGCTGGCGCAAATGGTGCTCGCGCTGCTGCGCCTCGGCGAGTCGGGCCGGATCGGCCCCAGGGTGCAGCTCGATGCCTCCCCAGCGAAGCTCGTCCAGCAACGAGCGGGCTTTGAGGGTTTCCAGCGCCCGGAACACGCCGGGCAAGTCGTCGTCCGCAGCCAGCCAACTGGCCAAGACCTCGTAGTAGACCTTGAAGTCGCCGAACACCGTCGCGCGCTCGCGCTCGGCGCCGGCTGTGGCGGCGCGCATCACTTCCAGCTCCTGCAGCGACTCGGCCAGCGCAGCCCGGGCTTCGTCGCGGCGGTCGAGCTTCCAGAGCTGCAGCGAGCGCGAACCGTGGATCTTCGTCAAATCACCTGGCGCCAAGGGATGCCGCCGATCGATCGCCAGCGCGCGGTCGGCCGCGGCCAGCGCCTCCTGGTACTTGCCCTGCTCGTGCTGGATCGACGACAAGGTGAGCAGGATGTGGGCGGTGGTCACGCGGTCCGGAGCCAGCCGATCGTAGAGGGCCAGCGACTGTTGCACGAGCTGCTCGGCCTCGGCGGGGCGCCCCTGCAGATTGACCGCTTTGCCGAGGGTGTACAGCGCGTGCGCGACCGCGAGATCTTCGTCGCCGTAGATCTTGCGGTACTTCTCCAGCACGTGGCGCGCGATCTTTTCCGCATTCACGCCCTGGTCGGCGTCGTGCAGCAGTTGCGCGTAGTTTTCGAGCGCGTCCAGGGCGTAGGGGCTCTCCAAGGCCGAGACCGCCGCGAACGAATCGATCGCCGCGGTGAAGAGCGCGTTGGCCTCGGCGAGTCGATTCTGCCGCGAATAAAGATTTGCCAGGTCGGCCATCGCCTTCGCGACGAAGGGATGCCGCTCTCCCTTGGCGGCGATCAAGACATTCACCGCGCGGCGCGAATAGGGTTCGGCCAGGTCGAACCGGCCGCGATCGGAGTGCACCTTCGACAAGCCCAGCAAGGCGTCGGCGTAGGCCTCTTGCAACTGCACGACGTTGGAGGTCTCCCCGCGCTCGACGGCCGGGGCCAGCGCGGCAATCGCCTGTCCGAGTTCTTGCAGGGCGCGGTCGGGCTGCCCGGCGCGGGCCAGGGCCGTTCCCAGGCCGGCGCGCACGGCCGCCGCGTCCAACTCGCGGCGGTGTTGCTTGAGCACCCCGATCGCTTGCTCGTAATGGTCGATCGCGGCGGCGGAGTTGCCCAGGGCCAGGTAGGAGTTGGCGACGCCAATGAGTCCCGTCGAGGTGGCTGTCGGCGCCAACGCCCGCAGTTCGTTCGTAGTGGGGCGCCACTGCCGGGCGGCGGCGACGAGTTGCTGGTAGGCGGCGAGTGCTTCGGTGAACTTGCCCGCCTTGCGGCCCGACGCGCCGATGCAGTCGTAGCTGGCGATCTCGTAGGGAACTCCCAGGCTGCTGCTCCTCTGTACGTACGCCAGCAGCTGGTTCGCGGCGTCGTAGGCCGGGAGCCACTCCCCCTGTTGGAAATGCGCCAGGTACTGCTTGTGCAATCGGTCGAACTGGCGCAGTTCGCCGGGATCCTGGGCCGCGAGTCGCGCGGTCGCCCCGAGGCAAAACAGGATCGCCAGCACGCCAGTTCCAAAAATTCGCCCGCTGCGCATGTTCGACCTCCGGCCAGGGGTGGGGTCGGCTAACATTTTACAACAGAGAACGGTCCCAATCGAAATCGGCG